>JAPUIN010000216.1 GCA_027297005.1 Acidobacteriota bacterium | reverse complement strand
GTTGATCTCTTTCAGGATCGCCCACGATGCGATCCCGGCCGCGCAGGCGATCGGATTGCCGGCGAAGGAGTGGCCGTGCATAAGCGCCTTCGTCCGATCCTCCGACAGGAACCCCTCAAAGATCTCCTCGGTCGCAAGCGTCGCGGCGAGCGGCAGGAATCCGCCCGTCAGCCCCTTGGACAGGCAGATCAGATCGGGGCGGACGCCGGCGTGCTCGAAGGCGAAGCAGCGCCCGGTGCGATGGAAGCCGGTGAACACCTCGTCGACAATCAGGAGGACGCCCGCCTCACGACAGAGTTTCTCCACCTCGGTGAGAAATGCCGGCGGATAAAAGCGCATCCCGCCCGCTCCCTGGATGAGGGGCTCGACGATCATGGCGGCGTGCTCGCAGGGGTGCCGGCTGAGCAGACGCCCGAGAGCGGCCGTATCGCCCGGCGCCACGAAGTCGACCGGCGGCAGCAGAGGACGGAAGATGCCGTGAAATCCCTCCGGCTCGCCGACCGCCATCGCGCCGAAGGTGTCACCATGGTAGGCGTCCGACAGGGCGATGAACCGGCGGCGCGGATTGGCTCCGCGATTGATGTGGTACTGGTACGCCATCTTCATGGCCACCTCGACCGCCGTCGAACCGTTGTCGGAATAGAAGACGCGGCTCAGGCGGGTGCCGGCCTCGCGGGCGGCGCCGATCAGAATCTCGGCCAGGCGGATTGCCGGTTCATGGGTGTGACCCGCGAGGATCACCTGATCGAGCGTCGCGGCCTGCTCGGCTACCGCGGCGGTGATGTCGGGATGGCAGTGCCCGTGCAGGATCACCCACCAGGAGGAGATGGCATCCAGGATGCTGCGGTCGTCAGTGAGATGCAGGTAGGCGCCGCGCGCGGACGCGACCTCAAGCGGCGTCGCGCCGAGGCCGTGCTGCGTATAAGGGTGCCAGAGGGTACGCGCGTCGCGTGCAGTGAGATCGATGCCGCTCATCGCGGATCCCGCGGTGCGGATCCGCAGCCGTTCGTCGGGAGGTGTGGTCCGGCGTCGCGGGGATTCACCGTGCATCCTCGACGGCGAGCGTGTGCGCGTCACCGCCCGCGAAGCCGAACAGCGATCGCAACACCTCTGGCGGAAACAACTCCTTCGCCCGCCGAGCGATCGTCTTCCGGCTGATCGAGGGCATGCGCGGGATCTCGGCGATGATGGGAGCGGCGTCGAAGCGGGCGAGCACATCCGCCAGCCCCGGGTCTTTCTTTCCGTTCAGCACGATGCCGGCGACGGCGAGCCCGGCGGAGCGGGCCGCCTCGAGCGTGAGCAGGGTGTGGTTGATCGTCCCGAGCCGGGTCGAGGCCACGATCAGCGCCGGGAGGTTGAGCGCACTGATCAGATCGCGCATCGTGGCGACGGAGGTGAGCGGGACGAGAAGACCGCCTGCCCCCTCGACGATCCAGCAGCCACCGGACAACGCCTGCCACCGATCGCGGATCGCAGCGGGGTTGATGGTGACCCCCTCCGCCGCGGCGGCCCGATCCGGTGACGCCGGGCGTGAGAGCGAATAGACGGAGGGAGGAAACTCCTTCGCGCGGGCTCCCGAGAGGCGAGCCACCTGGGACGCGTCGGACGATCGGCCGGTCTGAACGGGCTTGAAGTACCCTGCCGTCTCGCCCGACCCGCGCAGCGCCGACAGGAGTATGGCGCAGGTGAGGGTCTTGCCGATTCCGGTGTCGGTCCCCGTCACGAACAATCCCCGCCTGGATCCGTTCGACAGCGAATCGATCATGCTTCGACCTCCTCTTCCTGAAGCATCGTGTGGAGCGTCGTCGTGAATCGTTCCAGGGTCGCCTCCCCAACCGGCCAGGTCACGGTGAGGCGCAGCCTGGCCGTCCCGTCGGGAACGGTCGGTGGCCGGATCGCCCGGGCGTCGAAGCCGCTCTCCTGGAGGCGTCGGGCCACGGCGACTGCGCGCCGGTTGTCCCCGATGATGAACGGCACGATCGGTCCCTCGATCTCCTCCGCGACGCCCGGGACGGGAACGGTTGTCGTGGACATGGTCGAGCGCAGCGTGTCCCGGAAGGCGGCGGCCCGGCGCAGCACCTCGCGCGCGCGGTCCTGTCCGACCTCTGCCCAGTGATCGATCGACAGCCGCAACAGCGTCGACAGGGCCGGGATCGGCGCGGTGCTGAAGATAAATGGGCGGGCCGTGTTGACCAGGTACTCCTTCAGTCGTGCGTCGCCGGCGACCCATGCCCCGGCGGCGCCGAGCGCCTTGCCGCCGGTGTGCACGGTGGCGAACACCCGCCTCGTCAGTTCGAGCGCCTGCACGAGACCGCCCCCTTTTCCCGGTGCACCATACAGCCCGGTGGCGTGCGCCTCGTCGACGATCAGCAGCGCGCCGAACTCGTCGGCGAGATCGGCGAGCGCACGGAGCGGTGCCATGTCGCCGTCGACGCTGAACAGGCTCTCGGTGACGATCACCCTGAGGCCGGTCGGATCGGGATAGCGGAAGCGTTCGAGAGTCCGCCTCAG
>JAPUIN010000215.1 GCA_027297005.1 Acidobacteriota bacterium | reverse complement strand
GGCCAAGGTCAAGGCCAAATCACCGGCACCCGCGCCCGCGGAGGCACAGGGAGGGGGAGAGGCTCCGCCCCCGCCCGCCTGACGTTCCCGGTTACCCGTGTCCCATGACGGCGCTCAGCGCCGTGAGCGGAGTCACCGCTCGGATCCAAGGAGAGACTCAGCATGAGATCAGTTGGCAGAACCCTCGCGTTGGTCGTGGCATCCCTGGTGCTCGCCGGAGCGTTTGCCTGCAGCTCCGGCATCGACGAACTGGTCATGAACCCGAACACCAAGGACCAGTTGATCAACAGGCTGCTGGCTGATCCGGTGGCCAAGCAGGACATCATGGAACGCCTGACCCGTTCCGACGACACCAAGGTCGAGCTGGCCGAAACCCTCCTGGGTGACACCTCGATCAAGACCATGGCCATCAATCGGCTGACCGCCGACAAGACGATCCGTGGCGAGCTGATCAGGCAGATCACCTCCGATGAAGAGATCCGGCCCGAGGTGATCGCCGCCCTCACCTCCGACAGGACCTACCGCAGCGAGGTGCAGGAGGCCCTTAAGAAGCCGCTTTCTAAATAGAGGTTTCCGGGAATTGTCGGGGATTCGGTCAGGAAGCGCCTAAAACGCGCGGACCTGGACGGTATTCGACATCGATCTTCGCCCTGATTGGTCCGTCATCATGAGCCGGACCTGGTAGGTTCCGGGACGGTCGAATCGCATCTCGTAGGCGTGATCGTAGCCGTTCGGGGTCTCGACCAGGCGCGCTGCGGTGCAAGAGGTCGCGGGGCGGCTCGTTTCACCGCGGATAGAGCGAATGGCATCGCGCCTTGCGTCGGGGCGGCGGCGCGTATCGGCCATGATCGACCGCACCTCGGATCGGCAGAGTTCGATCCGGGCCGGTGTTCCGCTTCGTATCCTACCGTAGACATAGACCTTGAGGGGGACGAAGCCGACCACCCTGTCGGTCGCGATGTAAAGATCCCCCTGATTCTCGGACGACTGCTCGCCGGAGGAGACCGTCCCGCCGGACGCGAGCAGCGCCAGGCCGAACGCCCCCGCCACCATCCATCCATTCCCGAGCCTGCGCCTGGCACGCATCGTCCGTTCCCCCCGGCCAAGTGACGTATATGTAATATTTTAATAATCAATATGTATTACATCGACTAATGTCGGCACAAATAGATAAATAGTCAATGATGACTTTCATAATCTTGACTGTATTTTTTTTCATATCTATATTTGCGGAGTTCGGCTTAGAGTCGAATCAGGTTCAGGCGACCGACAGGCCGCGTCAGGAAGAGGAACGATGGCAGTCCCCCCTCACGAGCTTTTACTCGAAATCTGCCGGGAGATCGTCAATCTCGTCCCCTGCGATCGCATCGATCTGGCCTTGCCGTCTCAGGATGGCGGGACCCTGACCGTCATCCCTCTTCACCCGCAGCAGACTGATGCCCAAACTTGGAGTCTGGAGTGGGAGGAATCCTGCTGCGCCGAGGTGATGAAGCGGTGGAAGACGGAACTCCTGCCGACGCTCGGAGGGGAATTTCAATACAGCGAAGAGAAGGTCCTCTATCGTCAGGGAATCCGGGATGTCGCCTTCCTGCCGCTCAGAAGGGGAGGGGAGCCGTTCGGGGTGCTGATCCTCGGCGCCTCTACGCCTCACTGTCTTGAGGGGAGGGGGATCCGGCAATTGGAACGCGTCTCCGGGATCGTCGCGCTGGCGCTGGCAACCGCCACTGGTGGGCCGCCGGCATCCTTTCATCCGGACGCTGCGCGTGGCGAGGAGGCGGCTGATGAAGTCATGCGCGGGGCGTACCGGCAGCTGGCCTCCTTCAGTCGTCAATCGAGCCTCATTCACGCCGCGAACGATCTCAACGAGGCCTGCCGACTCTTCCTTCAGGAAATCCACGAGCACTCCGGGTACAGTCGCGCGATTCTGACGCTCACCGACACGGGTGGACGTGACTACCAGTGGTTCTTCACCGGTCTGAGCGACGATGAGATCGATGCCTTTCATACGCGCAAGCTCAAGCCCACCGATCGGGATCTCCTGTTGCGGGAAGGGACGCGACTCGGCAACTCGTATCTCGTTTCCCCGGTTCCGCAGGGGGAGCGCCTCGGGCTTGCCGTTCGGGCGGACGCGGATCACAAAGGGGGGTTAGTTCTGATCGTCCCTCTGCGCGGCTCGGGGGAGCGCCTCGTCGGCATGCTGGTCCTCGGGGATCCAAACAGCCCCGATGAGCCGACCGCCGAGATACTCTCGCCGCTCGAGCTGTTCACCAGCCAGATGGCGCACGCCATCGAGACAAAGCATCTCGATCAGGCGGTGAAGAAGGCTGAGGCCGGGCTGCGCGGCGCTCAGGATCAGCTGATGCAGTCGGAGAAGATGTCGGCCATCGGCCAGCTGATATCGGGCGTCGCCCACGAGCTCAACAATCCGCTCGCGGGAGTGATCGGCTACGCGCAGCTTCTCCAGAGCAGCGATGTCGGCGCGAAGGAGAAGAAAAACCTCGAGAAGATCTACTCTGAGGCGATCCGTTGCCAGAAGATTGTCCAGAACCTGCTGGGGTTCGCGAGGCGCCATGAGCCGGAGAAAACCGGGTGCAGCCTCAACCGGGTGATCGATAGCGTCCTGGAACTCCGTTCCTACCAGCTCCAGGTCGACGACATCGAGGTGGACCGGCGGTACGACGAGTTCCTGCCCGAGACGATGCTGGACTTCCATCAGATGCAGCAGGTGATTCTGAACATCATCAACAACGCGCACCAGGCGATGATGGAGATCGCCGGGCGCGCGAGGCGCCTCACCGTGGAGACCGGGCAGGGAGACGGCGTGGTGTGGGCGCGGATCATCGACACCGGACCGGGCATCGCGAAGAACCGACTCGCCCGGATTTTCGACTCCTTCTACACGACGAAGTCGGCCGGCAAAGGGACCGGGCTCGGGCTCAGCCTCTCGCGCGCCATCATGGAGGACCATCTGGGCTCCATGGCGGCGGAAAGTGTTCTCGGCGAGGGGACCACGTTCATTATTGAATTGCCCTTCCTCGCGCAGGAGAAGGAAGCGAAGTCAACCGAGGCACAACCGCAGGCCTGGACCGGCGCCGACCGGCCGCTTTATCTTCTTGTCGTCGATGACGAGGCGATCCTTCTGGAGCTCCTGTGCGATTTTCTCGAGGGTGTCGGGCACCGGGTCGACAGGGCACGCAATGGTCAGGAGGCGCTGCAGCTCGCGACCGAGCGTGATTACGACCTGGTGCTGAGCGATCTCAAGATGCCGGGCCTCGATGGGCGGGGACTCTACGATCGCATCTGTCGCAAGAAGCCTGCGATGGCGAGACGTTTCGTTTTCTCGACCGGCGACCTGGCGAACCCCGAAGTGCAGCTCTTCTTTCAGCGCACCGGTGCTCCCTACCTGAACAAACCGTTCCGCCTGGAGGAAGTTCTCACCGTCCTCAACCAGCTCAGCGGCCGATTACAGGCCGCCTGAGACCCGCACGTCGGGTCCCCCGGGCCCGGACGCGGCGTTGACTTGCGGCGGCCCCCACCGTACCTTAGTTGGTCACGTGATCAGGACGACCTCGAGCGAAGTGCGCACCCCTCCCGGATTCGATCGAACGGCCGGAGGATCCCGTCTGCCCGGAGCTCTTCCCGCCCGGCGGAGGGCGTCCCGAACGCGGCCCCACGCAATACCCGGACAGACTCCTCGTTCCATCGGAATCGCCCTCCTCTTCGCCATCGTGGTGTTCTCGATTCAGGAACCTGGCCCGGCAAGGGCCGACGAGACCCCGTCTCCGGATGCACGACCGGCCGATTTGAGAGAGGAAGAGGGGCGTGCCTCGAGCGGCGGGCGATCCTCCGTCGACGCGATCGATGATCTGATGCGTCGTGGCGAAGAGGAGCGGCGCGGGGGCCGCATCGATGAGGCCCTCGCCACATTCAGCGAGGCGCAGAGCCTGGCGCCCGCCCATTACGGAATCCGGATGCTGATCGCCGACACGCTGCGGCGCGCCGGTCGAGCCGGCGAGGCGATGACCGGGTTCGAAGCGGCGGTGTCACTCGACCCCGCGCGACATGAAGCGTATGTGGGACTCGCGAGGATCCAGCGCGACGCATTTCGCTTCGACGAGGCGGAGCGTGTTATCGAACGGGGGCAGGCCGTGGTCCGCCCGCCACGAAGTCACGACCTCCTGGTTGCTCTTGCCGAGACCCGACGCCAGGCGGGCCGGACCGCCGAGGCCGAAGAGATGTTCCGCCGGGCGCTACGGGCCAATCCGACGGCCCACCGCCCCCACGCCGGGCTGGCTGTCATCGCCGAGAGCCGGGGGGATTTGATGCGAGCTCTGGCGCACTGGGATCGCTATCTCGATCACAGGCCGGACGACGAAACCGCGGTGTTGAAGCGCGAGGAGCTGTCCATCGTCCAGGCCGCGATCGGCGCGCTCCGCGAGGCGGGGGATGAGACCCCCGGTGCGGAGATCAGGACCGAACTGGGCCGGCTGCTCTCGATCATCGGCGATCAGAAGGCGGCTCAGGAAGCATATCGCGAGGCGCTGGCGATCGAGCCGCATCGGCCCGCAGCGCAGCGCGGGCTCGGAGTGAGCCTGCGCCTCGCGGGGGAGGACGATGGCGCCGCGCGCGTGTTTCGACGGTTGTTGCGTTCGCGTCCGCACGACGCGGTCGCGCTTTACGCCCTCGCCGAGATCGCGCGGGCGTCGGGAAGTCTCGAGAAGGAGGAGGCCGCCTGGACGAGACTTCTGAAATCAAGGCCGGATGACCTCTTCGCCACGCGCGCGTCCATCGCATTTCTCAGGCGAGCCGGCGGTGAGCAGATGGAGCGCGCCGTGCAGCGGGCGAACACCTCCCTCGACGCCGAACGTGGGAAGGTTGCGCCGTCCGATCTCAGGCGCCACGCGCTCATCCTGGCTGAGGCGGGTTTCTGGGCCGGAGCGACAGAGGCGCTTTATCGTGCGCTGCGCGCCGATCCGACCGATCCGTGGACGATCGAGGTGGCGAGCGACCTGATGTTCGTCCGCCCACCACTGCTCGGTCGGCTATTCGACAGGGCGCGCGGAGAGTTGCCCGGAGGAGGCGAGACGCTCGAGGGAGCCGACGCCTCGCTCCTCGTTCTGCTCTCGCGGCTGACCACCTGGTTGGGACGATACGAAGAGGCGTACCGCCTCGCTCGTCGGGCCACCATGGTTGAGCCGGACTCGGCCATCGCGCGCTCCGCGCTCGCCGAGGCGGCGCCGCGGATTGACCGGGACCTCGAAGGGGCCCTCGTGGAGTGGCACCGCACCGTCGACCTCGATCCGACGCGCTCCGCTGCCCGCATTGATCTCGCGCTGGCGCTGCTGAACATCGGGAGGGCCGCCGCCTCGGAAGAGGTGGCCCGCGAGGGACTGCATCTCTTCCCCGACTCGGCTCCGCTCGCTTCGATTCTCGGCGTGTCCCTCATGAATCGGGGCCGGCTCGAGGAGGCGGCCGAAGCGTTCGCCACCGCCCTGCTCCTGGACCCCGCCGACAACTTCGGGCTGGCCCGCGGCCAGCATCCGATCACGCTCGCGGCGCTGGGGAGGAACCTGGAGGCGCGGCACGTGCTTCGGGGGATGCTCGCGCCGACACCCGAGCTGATCTACCACGAGGCGTGGAGATTCGCGCGGGACAAAAATCGCGATCGGCACTTCAATGGTCAGAACTGGCTCGACTGGCGGGATCGCTACCGGGGCGATCTGATCGATCTCCAGGATGCCCACCGCGCGATTGCCGAAATGCTCGGCTCACTGGGGGATCCTCACACGCGGCTGCGCCGACTGGAGGAGACGGCTGCCATCTACCTGGCGCGACGCGGTGAGGTTGTGCGGATTGACTCGATGGGTCGCGTCAAACCGGGGAGTCGCACCGTGACGATGGAAGAGCTTCAGGGCGGACTCGGTTACATTCGGTTGAGCAATTTTGCCGATCCGGCAGCGGTCGAGCAGATTCGACAGGCGCTTCTCAGGTTCAGCGAGAAGGAGGGGCTGATCCTCGACCTGCGCGGCAACCGCGGCGGGTTTTCAAGGGTGGCCGATGCGATCGGCGATCTCCTGATCGGTCCGGGTTTGGTCGCGGGTGTCGATGTCGGGCCCGACGGCGCGGAGCGACAGATCACGAGGGGAGACGGAGCGCTGGTCGACGGCCCGATCGTCGTGCTCGTCGACGGGCAGACGGCAAGTGCCGCGGAACGGCTGGCGCGCGCGCTGGAGATGACCGGGCGCGGTATGCTGGTCGGAGAATCGACGTACGGAAAGGGGCGCGCACAGACGTCGCGTGTTCTCCCGGGCGGCGCGACGGTGCTCATCTCGATGGCCGAGATGCTGGGCCCCGACGGCCGGCCGATCCAGGGGCGCGGGCTCCGCCCGCGTCGGCACAACAGGCCGCCGGGGTCAACCGTGCCCGACGCGCCGGACGATCGTCGATGATCGTCTCGTGTCCCGTGGCGTCGCCCCGCGCCGCGCGGCGCTGACACTCACGCGACGGCCGCCAGGAGCGGAGAGGAAAGATGGCGAAACGCAGAACGATTCTCAGAGCAGGTCTGGTCGTGGCCGGGTCGCTCGCCATCGTCATCGCCGGCCTGTTCGTGCTGAAGGGTCGGATCGAGAAGCGCTTGCATGGGGATCTGGAGGATCGCGGCTCGGCGTTCATCGGCGGGGACATTTCGATCGGAAAGGTTCGCATTTCCCCCTTTCCTCCTTCGATACGGCTCGAGAAAGTGCGCGCGTTGATGGTCGGAAACCGTGGCTCCCGTGCGCTCGGAGCCGCGCCGACGATCACCGCGACGACCGGATGGCGCTACCTGCTGGATGGTGGACGACGGCCGATGCGGATTGTGGTGGAAGGGCCCCTCGTTCAGTTGACGCTGGCGGAGGGGCGCGAGTGGTTTCCAGACGGCGCGCTGCTGGCCGCGGCGTTCGAACGATCGCAGCGGATCGCCGCAGGCTGGTGGGTTGAGGTGCGGTCTGGCCGCCTCGAGGTGAAGTGGAGCGGTGGACCGCGTGGATCGTTGTCGGGAATCCGGCTTGAAACGGGAACGGAGTCGAGCGACCGGGGGGTACAGGGACGACTGGAGTTCACGGGCGGTGAGTTGTCGGCGGAGGACGGGGTATGGCAGGAATTGAGAGGGGAGACCCGTTTCGTCCTGGAAGCCGGAGGACTCCGGTTCGATCCGCTCGCGATACATGGTGATCGATTCGCGATGGTCGGGAACATCTTCCTGGTTGCCGGGGCGCGCCAGCGTGTCGAGGGCGCCGTCAAAATCGGTCTCGATGCTGCGCGACTGGCCGCTTATTTTCCCGAGACGGCCGGTGTCGCCGGCCGTCTCGAGGGCAATCTCGTCGGTGCCTGGGAGGACGGCGTGGTGACCGCGCAGGGGGACGTGAGAGCGGCCGCTCTAAACCTGTGGGGGCTTCAGTTGGATGGTCTCGAATCGGATCTGACGATCGCGAACGGCATCGCGTTGCGGATGCTTCGGGCCCATCTGCTCGGAGGTCAGGCGACCGGCTCGCTCGATACCTCCCCCACCGATACCGGCTTTGGGCTGGATGCCGATCTGCGGCTCGACGGCCTCGATCTTGCGGCGCTGCTTGTGCTCGGCGCCTGGGCCG
>JAPUIN010000214.1 GCA_027297005.1 Acidobacteriota bacterium | reverse complement strand
TCCGGGGTGACATCGTGCTCGTCAAACAGGTAGGGGGCGAGCAGCCGGCTCGCCTCGTCCGGGTGGTGCCGCGCGATCCGATCGGCCGCCCAGCAGCGGACCTCGGGATCCTCGTAGCGAAGAAATCTCTGCAGTTCCGCGAGCTTCCAGATTCGTTGCGTCATGGTAGAGAACGCTGCAATCGGGGCATGATCGTCATTATATACGATGCCGCACGGGCCACCCCATGCGGGCTTCTTCCCCCACCTCATGCCGGGTCGTATTGGTCAGAGCGGGAATGGCGGAGAGGGGGGGATTCGAACCCCCGGCACCGGTTTTAGCCGATGCAACTGATTAGCAGTCAGTCCTGTTCAGCCACTCCAGCACCTCTCCGTAGGCTGGCCAAACAGTTCGAAATCTGATGATGCGGAGACCGGACAACCAGTTCGATCGTCCTGCCGCCGCTGTCGCCTGGATACGTTGGCGAATGTACGCCGAATCGCCCGCTCATTGCAACAGACGGGGATCCCGGCCTGATTGCTCTGCCGCGAACCTTACCCGGGAGCCTGTCCGGGTTGAGAGCCTGTCCGGGTTTGGCGAGGAGCCGCGCCCGCATCCGGCGAGCGAGTCCCCTGCCCGATCGGGAGAGGGATCGGCGATCGCAGGTGGAGATCGCGTTGCGGGAACGGGATCTCGATACCGTGCCGCGCCAGCGCTTCATGGATGGCGAAGTTCACTCGGCTGATGAACTCTCCGCGCCGGTGCAGAAGTTCGCGCGTCCACCCCAGTAGCTCGAAGTCGATCGACGAGTCACCGAAGCCGGTGAGCCGCACCTTCGGAGGGGGGCTCTTCAGGACGGCATCGGTCCGGTCGGCCGCCTCGAGCAACGCCTGACGGACCCGCCCGATGTCGCTCCCGTACGCGACGCCGATCGGCACCTTGATCCGGATCCGATCCCCGCCACGGCTCCAGTTGATCACCTGCTGCGAGGTGATTTCGGAGTTTGGCACAACGACCGCGATCAGATCGTTGGTGAGGATCTCGGTCGCTCGGAATTTGATGGCCGTCACCCGCCCGTTCAGATCGCCGACCTGGATCCGATCCCCGACCTGGATCGGCCGCTCGATCAGCACGATCAGCCCGGAAATGAAGTTGGCCGCCAGTGACTGGAGGCCGAAGCCGATCCCGACACCGATCGCGCCGAACAGAACGGTTAACGAGGTCAGGTTGATCCCGGCGGCCTGGAACGCCACGATCAGGCCCAGGATGATGAGTGTGTAGCTGGACAGTGTCGACAGGGCATGCGCCACGCCCGTCTCGAGGCTCAACCGCGGGAACAGCTGCCGGGCGAGGAAACGTCGGAGCAGGCGCGCCAGCCAGAACAGGAGGAGGACAAAGACCAGCAGCTTCAGGAGGCTGCTGGCCGAGAAGATCGCTTCGCCGACCGTGAATATCGGACGGGTCAGCCAATCGTAGAGGATGCGGCTCCCCTCGCGGAGAAACCGCTCAGGATCATTCATGATGCGCCGATCGCTCCCGGAATCATCTCGTGCGCGAAGCCGGAGTCTAGCCCCGCGCGGAACGGGGTGTCAACGACGGCGCGGCGGGCGGCGCGAGGCGAGCCGAGGGGAGCATCCTGCAGTCGAACGCGGGCCCGTGTCCGGAGGGTGCCGGCCCGGCGCCGCTCCCCCCCCGGGAGACCTCAGGCGCGCGACCTCTTGACGGAGCGTGAGATCCGGGGCTACCCTTCTGGCGACCCGCACATCCGCTTTCGTGAGTCCCCGCCTGCCCTGGATATCTGCACGGCGGGCATGAGAAGCAGGATCTCAATCACGGGGAGGTCCCTGGCGTGAATGGATCCGTCGTTCGATTCTCAACCGATTGTTTTCTTCTCAACGCTGTTAAGGAGGTCCGCATGAAGATCCGAGGAATCGTGACCGGAGCGGCTCTGACGGTTCTGCTGGTGGGAATGGCCGGAGTCGTCACCGCGGGCGAAGAAAAGAAGATGAAGGCCACCCACGAGGAAGCCGACGCAACGATGGAGCAGTACATGAAGTACGCTCAGCCAGGCGAGCACCATGCCCACCTGGCCCGTCTGACCGGCATCTGGGACGCGAAGGTGACGATGTGGCCGACCCCCGGAGCGGAGGCGCAGAGATCGACCGGCATGTCGAAGAACAGGATGGCTCTCGGCGGGCGCTTCATGCAGATCGAGTACGAGGGTGAGTTCATGGGGCAGAAGTTCGAGGGGTTGGGGATCCAGGGTTACGACAACGGCAAGAAGATGCACACCGATGTCTGGGTCGACAGCATGGGGACCTTCATTTACCCGTCGAAGGGGAGCTGCTCCGAGGGGGGGAGTGTTCTGGAGATGTCCGGCACGTACGAGGACCCGGTGAGTGGCGACACCCGCTCGATGAAATCGATCACCCGGATCATCGACGACAACAAGTACATTCTGACCATGTACGGCCATGATCCCTCCAGCGGGGAATTCAAGAGCATGGAGATCGTTTATACCCGTCGGCAGGGGGCGTAATCCCCGCCTGATCGCGGGTCAACAAACGGCGCAGGATCGAAATTCGGGCAGGGCGGGTCGCGGAGATGCCGGAACGGCGCTCCACGATCCGCCTTCCTGCCTCTTCAGGAGGTCCACGTGCCCCGTTCCCAGACGCAGCAACCGCACCGACGATTTCGGGCGCTCCCCCTCATTCTTGCCGCGCTCATCCTTGGCCCCCCTGCGGCGCTCGCGACATCCAGCGCGACCGTCGCGGCAGAGACCGGCAGCGTTCGCGTCGGCGAGCCGGCCCCCGATTTCACCCTCGATTCCTCCGCCGGCGCCACCTACACCCTCGGCGACCGGGCCGGGAAGAAGAACGTCGTCCTCGTCTTCTTCCGCGGCACCTGGTGACCATACTGCCGCACGCAGCTCGGTGAGCTGCAATCCGACATCGCGAAGTTCGAGGAGCTCGGCGCAGAGATCTGGGCGATCAGCACCGACGATTCCGAGTCGCTCGAGAAGATGCGGGCGAAGCTGGGCCTCACGTTCGTCAATCTGATCGATCCCGGCTCGAAGATCATCAGGCGATACGGCATCCTGAACGAAGAGAAGGGGGAGATCCCCCATCCGGCGACCGTGGTCGTCGACCGGCAGGGGATCGTCCGCTTCTTCGAAGTGGACGAGGATTACACGAAGCGGCCATCCAACGAAAGAATCCTCGCGGCGCTGAGGCCGCCGCGGCCGGATGCCGGCGGTGCCGGCACGCTGATCGTCCTCAACAAATCAGATGCGACCGCCACGCTCATCGACCTCGGAACGGGCGATCTCGTCGCGACGCTGCCGACCGGCCCCGGCCCGCACGAGGTGGCAGTCAGTCCCGACGGACGGACGGCGGTGGCAACCAACTACGGCGGGCAGATCGCCGGCTCGAGCCTCACCGTGATCGACGTTCAGTCGGCTCAGGTGACGAGCACGATCGATCTCGGCGAGTACCGCCGCCCGCACGGCATCGTCTATCTCCGCGACGGGGTGCACGTGATTGTGACCGTCGAGGAGAACCAGTCGCTGCTGACCGTGCACGTCCCGTCGGGCCGGGTGGCGAACGCCGTGCGGACCGGCCAGGAGGTCTCCCACATGGTCGTCGTCACGCCGGACGGAGCGCGCGCCTTCGTGCCGAACATCGGCTCCGGCTCGGTCAGCGTGATCGACCTGAAGGCCGGGCAGTTGATGCGAAACATCGAGACCGGCGCCGGTGCTGAGGGGATCGCCATCACCCCCGACGGCCGTGAAGTGTGGGTCACCAACCGCTCGGCCGATACGATCACCGTGATCGACGCCGCAACGCTCGAGATCGTTCAGGAGGTCGGCTCGAAGTCATTCCCGATCCGCGCCAAGGCGACCCCCGACGGTCGCCACGTCCTGGTCTCCAACGCGCGGACCGGCGACCTCGCCGTCTTCGATGCCGACACGAAAAGGGAGGTGCGGCGGATCTCGATGGAGCTCTCGGCGGAGAGCACGAAGGGCCGCCTGTTCGGCAACCTGTTCGGCCGGAGCCCGGTGCCGATCGGCATCCTGGTGCACCCGGACGGCAAGCGGGCCTATGTCGCGAACACCAACGCCGATCGGGTGTCGATCGTCGATCTGGAGAGCTGGATGACGATCGGAGTCCTCGAACCGGGCAAGGAGCCGGACGGGCTGGGATATTCGCGCCTGTCGGTGCGCGGCGCCGAGGTCAGCTCTTCGGTTTCAGGCCGTCCTTGAGAACGGCCAGGTAGTCGCGGTAGGCGGAACGGGCCACGATGTAATCGGAGTGGCCCAGGAGCAGCTCCTTCGAGATCCGCCGGACCTCGTTGCTCTCGACGGTCGAGACCGAATTGTCCGCCGACGCGACGCCGAACAGGCACTCCAGCAGCGCGATTTTCTGCTCGTAGGTCGCGATCCGGTTGAACTCGCGTGTGACGAGGAAGTTCTCTGTGCCTCCGAACAGCACGCTCTGCATCTTCGCCATGTGCACGACGAGGATCGCCTGCTCCTCCGGCATTCCGGCCACCTTCCGCACCAGCTTCTCCATCGCCGCCGTCTCCTCCTCGCTGATATCGAGATCGGCGCGTGCGACACGGCTCAGGATGAACGCGAACGCAGCCGTGTAGCGAGCCCGCTCGGGATCCATCCCCTCGAGCGCCTTGACGATCTTGCGGACGGTCTCAGTCTCGGCCGACCCGCCCCCCGGCGGATCGTCTTGCGCTTTATCCACTCCAAGGATTTTCATGATGGACACGATGAAACCTCCCGTTGCGACACATTCTTCCACGGGATTCCCGTCCGGGCAAGGCCGGGGCCCCGCGCGATCCCCGAACAGGCTCCTGGCTCCGTTTCGTACGCGTGTTGCGTTCCCCAGCCACCGCATGTAGACTGCCGCCGCAATCTCAGGTCAGGAGGACCGACGTGGCCGAGCTCCGAAACTTCAGGACCGTCGTAGGCGGGTTGCCGCCCGAATGGCGCCGGTACGCGAAAATGGCGCCGACCGCCCTCAGCCTGCTCGTCGTCGTCATCTTGCTGTTCACCTCGGCCATCACGGTGGCGCAGGACGAGGAGGCCGTGATCCAGCGCTTCGGGCGCTACAACCGTACCCTACCGAGCGGGCTGCACTTCAAGCTGCCGTTCGGGATCGAGAGGGCCACCAAGGTCAAGGTGGAGTTCGTCTACAAGGAGGAGTTCGGGTTCTCCTCGGGCGGTACCCGGGATCGCCGCGGCGGCCGCAGGCCGACGAGGCCCACGAGGCCCACGAAGGACATCGAAACGTCCCAGATGCTGACCGGCGATCTCAACATCGCCGACGTCGAGTGGATCATCCAGTTCAAGATTCGGGACTCGCGCCTGTTCCTGTTTGAGGTTCGTGAGGTGCGGCAGACGCTTCGCAACGTCGCGGAGGCGGTCACCCGCCGCGTCGTCGGCGACCGCAGTGTCACCGAGGTCCTGACGGTGGGGCGCGCCGAGATCGCCGTCACGGTCGAGGAGGAGATGCAGAAGATCCTCGACCAGTACAAGACCGGCCTGTCGATCACGACCGTGCAGCTCAAGGACGTCAATCCCCCCGCGCCGGTGCAACCTTCCTTCAACGAGGTGAACGAGGCGCGGCAGGAGAAGGAGCGCACGACCAACGAGGCCTGGGAGGCATACAACAAGGCGATCCCCGAGGCGGAGGGGTCCGCCCTGCGCATGGTTTCCGAGGCCGAGGGGTACGCGATTGACCGCACCAACCGCGCCAAAGGGGACGCCGAGCGGTTCATCGCCGTGCTCCGCGAGTACCGTCGGGCGCCCGAGGTGACCCGGAAGCGGCTCTACATGGAGGCGATGGCCAAAGTCCTCCCGAGCATCCCCCGCAAATACATCGTCGACGAGCGGATGCGCGGTATCCTCCCGCTCCTCAATCTGGGCGGGGACGGCGTGGGTACGAAGAAGAAGGGCGGGGGAGGGAAATAATGAAGCGCAACTGGCCGTTCCTGATTGTGGCCGTGATCGCCGTCGCCATCGGCGCGCTGTCGTTCCTCTACACACTGGACGAGACCCAGCAGGCAGTCATCACCCGCCTCGGCAAGCCGATCCGGACCATCACCGAGCCGGGGATGCACACCAAGCTGGCGTTCGTCGACACCGTGAACAAATTTTCCAAGCAGGTCCTCTCCTGGGACGGCGCCCCCGACCAGATCCCGACCTCCGACAAGAAGTACATCTTCGTCGATACCTTTGCCCGCTGGCGCATCGTCAATGCGCTGAAGTTCTTTCAGTCGGTGCACGATGAGCGCGGCGCCTTGCTTCGGTTGAACGACATCATCGACGGCGCCAGCCGCGACGTCATCTCGAGGAACACCCTGGTCGAGGTGGTCCGTAACACCAACCGGGAGCTGCTGGAGGAGGACGAGGGGGAGGGGATCGGCACACGTTACGAGATCGCCGAAGTGAAGATCGGCCGCCAGGAGATTGCGAAGAGAATTTACGAGAAGGCCCGGGAGAAAATCCATACCGCCTTCGGCATCGAGCTTCTCGACGTGCAGATCAAGCGCATCAACTATGTCCAGGAGGTGCGCGAGAAGGTGTTCGAGCGGATGATCTCAGAGCGCAAGCGGATCGCCGAGCTGTCCCGCTCCGAGGGGCAGCGCAACCGCCAGGAGGTCTCGGGGCTGAGGGAGAAGGAGCTGAAGCGGATCGAGTCAGGGGCCTACCTCACGGCGCAGCAGATTCGCGGCAAGGCGGACGCCGAGGCAGCGCGGATCTACGCGCAGGCGTTCGGACAGGACGCGGAATTCTTCCAGTTCACCCAGGCCCTCCAGACCTATCAAGAGACGCTGACCGGCGAGACCACGCTGCTGCTCACCACCGACAACGACTACCTGAAGTACTTCAAGAAATCCTCTCCACGCTGATCCCGCGCTCTCCCGGCCCGGAGAAAATATGATCAATTTCCAGCCAGGCAACCTGAGGGTGCCTAGGTGGACGCGTCCCGTTTACATGGTTGCGGCGGGCACTACCGATTTCCGCAAGCGCTATCCCGAGAAGAAGCTGGACGAGCTCAGCATGATGGCATTCCGGATGCTGCTCGAGGAGAATGATCTGAAGATGGATCCCCTGGAGGTCAAGGGGCTGATCAACTTCGCCTGCTATGGGGAGTTCGCCGACCACTTCCAGGACCAGCTTCTGTGCGAGGCCAAGGTCCACGATTACCTGGGTCTCGATCTGCTCCCCAACGTCGGGATCAAGACCGGCGGGGCCACCGGTGGCTCCGCCCTTCTGATGGGGGCGACCACCGTGGCCAGCGGAATGGCCGACTGCGCCCTGGTGCTCGGCTGGGAGCGGATGGACGAGGTCAAGACCTGGGCCGGCAACTACTACATCGCCAGCGCCGCCTGCAAGGACTTCGAGACCCGACTGGCACGCAACTACGCCAGCTATTACGCCCCGATGGCCCGGCGCTTCCAGGAGATGTACAACGTCGATGAGCGGGTGCGGGCCGAGATCGCCGTCAAGAACCGCGGCTACGCCCGGTTTTCCCCTTTCTCGCAGCAGCCCGGCCGCCACACCATCGAGGAGGTTCTCGAGGGGGACATGGTCTCCGACCCGTTGCGCTTCCTGGAGTGCTGCGCCATGAGCGTTGGCTCCGCGGCGGCGCTGCTCTGCTCGGAGGAGGTGGCGACGAGACTGACCGACAAACCGGTGCGGCTCTACCTCGCCGGTGGGTCGCACACGCTCCGGACTGGCGACCGGCGGCCGATGCGCATCCTGCTGCTCCCCAGCGAGACCGAGGAGGACTACCGCGTGCTTTACAAGGAGATGAAGGCGCAGGATGGGCGCTGGCCCGGCTTCGAGAGCTTCGGCGCCACGCGGTTCGCCGCCTACATGGCCTACCACATGGCCGGGATCCAGAACCCGCTCGAGGATCTCGATCTCATCGAGACGCACGATGCCTTCACCATCTCCGACCTGCAGACGTACGGCGACGTGGGATTGACCCTTTATGGCCGCGAGCAGGATTACGTCACCTCGGGGGACTGTTACCTGTCGAACCCGCACACCGGGAAGCAGGGCAGATGTCCCGCAAACCTGTCGGGCGGGCTGCTCGGCACCATGCATGCCGTGGGGGCGACCGGGATCTTCCAGGCCGGGGAGGTACTCTGGCAGCTGCAGGGCAAGTACGACAAATTCCACGGCGACCCGAAGCTCTGGGAACGCTACGGCAAGCAAAAACCGGACGACTGGCAGAGCCTTCAGGTGCGGGATCCCCGCCGCGGCATGGCGATCTCCCATGCCGGGGTGGGCAGCCACGTCGTCTGCTCGATCCTCGAAAAGGGCTGGTAGGAACGCGCCATGAGCGACAAGGTCCAGCTGACGACGAAGCCCTCCCGGATCACTCACGAGAAGGATGCCTGGATCGTTCACTTGCCGCGATTCGGTGAGGAGGGGACGCATTACCACACCTACGGCCTCCTCACGCCTTACTTCCAGGGGCTGGGGGAGGGCCGTCTGATGGCCACCCGGTGTGTGAGCCCGAAATGCCCGATCGGGAAGGGAGACGGGGATCTGTGGCTCCCGCCCCGCGCCGACTGCCCGGACTGCCACCAGCCGATGGACTGGAAGGAGGTCAAGGATCCCCACGGGTACATCTACGCCTACACCCACGTGGAGCGCGGCGGGACCGGCCTCGAGATCGAGTGCCCCTATTACCAGATTGACGTCAAGATCGAGGGGGTCGGTACCATTCTCAAGAGTTACCTGGTCGATCGCAAATCCATCAAGATAGGCGACAAGGTCCGCGCGAAGTTCCGGACAGACAAGCAGGCGACGCACACCTGCCTCGATCTGTTCTGGGAGCTCACCTGAAGATCCGGCTCCCCGTCCGGCAAGCACAGCGAACGACCAACGGGATCCCGTATGCCTGATTTCATCTTCC
>JAPUIN010000213.1 GCA_027297005.1 Acidobacteriota bacterium | reverse complement strand
TGCCTCGGATCAGACGCTCATGCCGGCGCGTCGGGGCGCCCGGTCGAACCTAGTGATTGGTTTCGATGATCTTCGGGGAGGCCTTGATGATGAAGACCTCCTCGGTGCCATCCGGGTTGCGCTTGACGACGCGATGCAGGAGGACACGCTTGTTGTCCTTCATGGCGATCATGCTGCTGACCGTGATGTCCTCCGAGAGGGGCTCGTCCTTATCCTCCGGGCTGATCTTCAACTTCAGCGGCTTGACGTTCCAACCTTCGAGCTTCATCGCGTCGCTCCTCCTCCGCGTCCGCCGGAACCGCACGCCACGGAGTTTCCCTGACTGACATAGTTTATATACCTCAGGTACGCCGGGCCGTCAAGGTCGATATCATAAACAAATTCCTGCGGTTATGTCGGTTGGACTTGCATTTCCAACGAACGCTTTCCCGTGCCCGTATCGCCAATTTCCCGTAAGGCGTGGGGCAATCTTCGTCAGCCCTTTTTTGATAGACTCGTCCCGTTCCATGGGGAGGAGGTAATGCGCAACGCGGTCATTGTCGGCGCGTGCAGAACGGCGATCGGCAAGTTTCTCGGATCGATGCGCAGCAAGACCGCACCCCAGCTGGGTGCGCTCGTCGTGGCGGAATCGATCCGGCGCGCCGGCGTGGACCCTGGTGATGTCGACGAAGTGATCATGGGGAACGTCGTCTCCGCCGGTCTGGGACAGAACCCGGGACGGCAGGCCGCACTCAAAGGGGGCCTGCCAGTGACCGTCTCTGCCATGACGATCAACAAGGTGTGCGGCTCGGGACTCCGGGCGGTGTCACTCGCGGCGCAGGCGGTGCGGCTTGGCGATCACGACATTGTGGTGGCCGGCGGGATGGAATCGATGAGCAATGCACCGTTTCTCCTCCGTGGCGCCCGCGAGGGATTGCGCCTCGGCCATGGAGAGATGGTCGATTCTATGATCCGCGACGGCCTGTGGGACGTCTACGAGGACTTCCACATGGGCTGCTGCGGTGAGGCAGTGGCCGAAGCGTACGACGTGCCGCGCGAAGAGCAGGACGAATACGCGCTCAACAGCCACAGGAAGGCGATCGCGGCGATCGACGGGGGCAAATTCCGGGAGGAGATCCTGCCGGTCGAGATCAAGCAGCGCAAGGGGCCGCCGCTCTGTTTCGAGGTCGACGAGGCCCCGCGCAGGGATACCTCGATCGGGGCGCTGTCCGCCCTGAAGCCTGCTTTCAAGAAGGACGGCACGGTCACGGCGGGGAACGCCCCGGGCGTGAACGACGGCGGGGCGGCCGTTGTTGTGATGTCGGAGGAGCGGGCGAAGAAGGGCGGTCACCACACGCTGGCCGAGATCGTCGCCTACGCGACGAGCGGTATCGAGCCGAAGATGGTGATGATGGCTCCGGTCGAGGCGATCCGCAGCGTTCTGCAGAAGGCAGGCTGGGGAATCGACCAGGTCGATCTGTACGAGATCAACGAGGCGTTCTCAGCCCAGCTGGTGGCGCTGATCAGCGAACTGAAGCTTCCCGCCGACAGGGTGAACGTCCATGGCGGCGCGGTGGCGCTCGGCCACCCGATCGGGTGCAGCGGCGCACGGATCCTGACCACCCTGATCCACGCCCTCAGGGACCGTAAGGCAGGTAGGGGTGTTGCGGCGCTCTGTTTGGGCGGCGGCAACGCCGTAGCGATGGCGATCCGCATCCCCTGATGCCCGCGGAGACCTGGACCTTCCTGCCAGAACGCGATGACCTCTCGCGGCTCGCCGACGACGAGAAGATCGACTGGCTGGAGGGGAGGATCCACCGCATCCTCATCATGCAGATCCGCGAGATGCGTCGGATCGGCAGGGCGGCGCAGCGCGCCTTCCCCCATCCGCCGGCCTCCTACTGGAACCTGGCGATCGCCACCCTAGATCTGCGCCGGGATCGAGGCGCTGGGCCATCATCTCCACGGTCGCAAAGCGGTGCGCAGTGGAAGCGTCCGCGACTTCCGGGAGTTCGTCGACACCTACATGCCGGAGTTCTCCGCGGTGAAGGACGAGGTCTATGGTGATTTCCGTTGTGGGCTGGCGCACTCGCTGGTGACGCGGCGGGGGAGCATCGAGGAACGGCTCGCGCGGCCGTACGTGCGCGACAGGCGCGGCCATCTGCGTATCGATCTGGATCGGTTCTTCCAGAGTTTCGTGACCGCAGTGGAGAGCTACTTCATCGCCGTGCGCGAAAGCAGCGCTCTGCAGCAAAGGTTCCTGGACCGTTTCGACGCTTCCAACCGGTTCTGGATCGAGAAGAGACCGCGGGGAGGGCGCTGAGATGAACGTGAAGTCCGGAAGGTTAGGCACGATCGGGGTCGTGGGCGCCGGCCAGATGGGCCGGGGGATCGCTCAGGTGAGCGCCCTGGCCGATCTTTGTGTGGTGCTCCACGACACGGAGCAGAGGATCCTGGAGGCGGCGAAAAGCGCTATCGACGCCAGCCTGCAGGCGGCGGTCGGCAAGGGGAAGATCTCGCAGGTCGACATGACGACCGCCCTTCACCAGATCGGGATCACGACGAAGATGCACGATCTGGGCGCCTGCGATTTCGTCATCGAGGCGGTCACTGAGAGCCTGTCTTTGAAGCAGACGATCTTCGAATCGCTCGACGGCATCTGCCGCAAGTCGGTCGTGCTGGCCAGCAACACCTCGTCGATCTCGATCACCCGCTTGGCCGCCGCCACCCGGCGCCCCACGAGGGTGATCGGGATGCACTTCATGAACCCGGGTCCGGTCATGAAGCTGGTCGAGATCATTGTCGGCCAGAGAACCGAGGCCGCCGTAGTCGAGGAAACGCGCGTGCTCGTGGCGAGGCTCGGGAAGACGCCGGTCATCTCCCAGGACCTCCCCGGTTTCATCTCCAACCGGATTCTCATGCCGATGATCAACGAGGCGATCTGCGCGCTTTACGAAAGGGTCGGCACGAAGGAGGACATCGACGCGGTGATGACCCTCGGCATGCGGCACCCCATGGGGCCGCTGGCCCTGGCGGACCTGATCGGGCTCGATACCTGCCTGGCGATCATGGAGGTGCTGCACGAGGGGTTCGGCGATTCGAAGTACCGACCCTGTCCCCTCCTCCGGCGGATGGTCGACGCCGGCCTGCTGGGCCGCAAGACCGGCCACGGCTTCTACGAATACGGGAACGCACCGAAGTGAATCCCGCGGCCGGCCCCCAGGCGCGCCCGCGCGGCCGACGCCCCGCCCCCGCTGGCGCGCCCCGCCGCCGGCGTGCGCGCTCCACGCGCCCCGAAGAACCGCGTTCCCCCCCGCCGCCGATCCCGGTCCTGATCGATCGCATCCTGCGATCCGAGAAATTCGGTGACTCCGTCGTGCACGTCACGTCGGTACCCGCGCAGCCTGCGGAGTTTCGCGATATCGCGCGCCCGCTTCCGGAGCCGCTCCGTCGCGCCTGCACCGATCTGGGGATCGATCGCTTCTTCTCGCACCAGGCTGAGGCGATCGACGCCATCCGGTCGGGCGGAGACGTCCTCACCGTCACGCCGACCGC
>JAPUIN010000212.1 GCA_027297005.1 Acidobacteriota bacterium | reverse complement strand
GCTGACGCTGCGGCCACTCCTCAGGCGGCTTGAGCATCAGCGTCGTTTCGAACATGGACAGCGGCGCCGGATCGGTCGATGTCTCGGCCCTGCCGATCTTGCCGAAGACGTGATGGACTTCCGGGAAGGAGGCGAGGATCCTGTCGGTCTGCTGGAGCAGTTGCTTCGCCTTGGTAATCGAGATCCCCGGATCCGCCGTCGGCATCCAGAGGAAGTCTCCCTCGTAAAAGGGAGGGAAGAACTCCCCCCCCAGGCTGGAGTAGGGAACCCAGGTCACCAGAATCACGAGGACGGCGACGAGGATGACCATCTTCGGGAAGCGGAGGACGAAGTGGATGAATGGACGATAAAGCCAGATGAAGAACCGGCTGATCGGATTGGCGCTCTCGTGGCGGATCCTCCCGCGCACGAAGAAGCACATCAGGACTGGGATCGTGGTGATGGCGAGGAGGCTCGCCGCCGCCATGGCGAAGGTCTTCGTATAGGCGAGAGGACTGAAGAGTCGTCCTTCCTGGGCCTGAAGCGTGAGGATGGGCAGGAACGACAGCGTGATGATCAGGAGGCTGAAGAAAAGAGCCGGACCGACCTCCTTCGCCGCATCTCCCATGATCCGATCCCGGTCCACCGTCTGGCCCGGCGGAATCCTCTCGAGATGTTTGTGCGCGTTCTCGACCATCACGACGCTGGCATCGACCATGACCCCGATCGCGATGGCGATCCCTCCCAACGACATGATATTGGCGTTCATTCCCATGGCGTACATGACGGCAAAGGACATCAGTATGCCGACGGGCAGCGTGAAAATGGCGACGAACGCGCTCCGGGCGTGGAGCAGGAAGAGGGCGCATACGAGGGCCACGACGAGCATTTCCTCGGTGAGCTTCCGCTTCAGCGTGTCGATGGCGCGCAGGATCAGGTTCGAGCGGTCGTAGACGGAGATGATCTCGACACCTTCGGGAAGTCCGGACCTGAGTTCGACGAGCTTCTCCTTCACCCTGCGAATTGTCGCCAGGGCGTTCTCCCCGAGGCGCATGACGATGATCCCTCCGACGACCTCACCCTCACCGTTCAGCTCCACGAGGCCTCGACGGAGCTCCGGCCCCAACGACACGGTCGCCACGTGCTTGATCAGGATCGGAGTTCCCTGGGGATCCACGCCTACAGGAACGTTTTCGATGTCGCGCAGGTTCTTGATATATCCGAGCCCGCGAACCATGAATTCGGTCTCGGCCATTTCCACCAGCCGGCCGCCGACGTCGCTGTTGCTGCGGCGGATGGCATCACGGATGCGATTCATGGAGAGATCGAAGGCCTGGAGTTTGACCGGGTCGACGGTCACCTGGTACTGCTTGACGTAACCCCCGATGCTCGCCACTTCCGACACCCCTTCCACGCTGACGAGCTCATAGCGGAGGTACCAATCCTGGATGCTGCGTAGTTCCTGCAGGGTGTGCCGCTTGGATCGGAGAATGTATTCGTAGATCCATCCCACGCCGGTCGCATCGGGGCCGAGCTCGACACGTGCCTGAGGAGGAAGTCTCCCCTGGAGGGTTGACAGATACTCGAGGACGCGGCTCCGCGCCCAGTAGAGGTCGGTGCCGTCCTCGAAGATGATGTAGACGAATGAGTACCCGAAGAAGGAGTACCCGCGCACCGCCTTGGCGTAAGGGACCGACAGCATGCGGGTCGTCATCGGGTAGGTGACCTGATCCTCCACGACCTGGGGCGCCTGACCGGGGTACTCGGTGAAGATGATCACCTGCACATCCGAAAGGTCGGGGAGCGCGTCCAGCGGGATATTGATCATCGAGTAGATGCCGATCGTGATGACGAACAGCGTGACGATGATGACGAAGAACTTGTTCCGGATGGAGTATTCGATGATTCGCTCTATCATGATCGTCCTCAGTGGTCGTGCTGCGTGGGATCGGTGACGTTGGACGGAGCCTTCGAAGAGGGCGGGGCCGGCTGGCTCCTTCCGGTCATGAACTTCCGGATCGCCTCCTGGACCCGGCTCTCGCTGTCCAGCATGAACTGCGCCTCCACGACCACGTTTTCATCTCCCGTGAGTCCTTGGCGAATCTCGACCAGATTCCCCTCTCCCTGCATGCCGATCTCCACCTGCCGTGGGAGGAACCGACCCTCACCGAGATCGAGAAAGACCACGTTGCGCTCACCGGAACGAAGAATGGCGCTGTCGGGCACGGCGATCACTCCCTTGAGGGCGCGCCCTTTGATCCGGACGTTCGCGTACATCCCGGGCTTGAGGCGAAGCCGCGGGTTCGGCAGCTCGACGCAGATTTTGACGGTCCTCGTCTTCCGGTCGAGTTCCGGCTGCATGAAAAGGACTTTCCCATTGAAGGTCTGGCCAGGAAAGTAAGACAGCTCGACATCGGCGGCCTGACCTACACGGATCCACGCCAGGTCCGACTCGTAGGCATCAACGTGGACCCAGATGCTGGAGAGATTCGCGAGACGGTAGAGGTTCATGCCGGGTCGTACGAACATCCCTTTCAGCGCCTCGTCCATCACATCGACGACGACGCCATCGATCGGCGAAGTGACCTTGAGGGTGCGCTGGACCTTTTGATTCTGTTCCAGCACCGCGATCTGGCCGGGGGAGATGTCCCAATAATCGAGACGCTGCCGGGTCGAGTTCAGCAAATCCTGGGCCTGCCTCAGCACTTCAGGCCGCGTACTCCCGGCCAGCGAGGCCTTATATTCGAGGGCCCGTAGATACTCCTCCTGGGTGGTGACCAGTTCCGGGCTGTAAATTTCAAACAGCGGCTGCCCCTTCCGGATTTTCTGTCCGGCATAGTTGACATAGACTTTCTCAATCCAGCCTGAGAATTTTGTGTTGATCCAATAGACGTTATCCGCGTCGAAATCGAGGATGCCGACGGTTCGAATGATGCGTTTCAAATCAATTATTCGGACCGGCTCCGAGACGACGCCGATGTTCTGAATCTGCCCGGAATCGATGCGAACGATCCCCTCCTCGGTGCTGATCTCGTCCCGATACTTTGGAACGAGCTTCATCCCCATCGGTGAAAGTCCGGGCTCAGCCGAAATGAAGGTCGGATCCATGGGTGCGTACCAGTAGAGGATCTCCCGCTCTCCCACAGCATTCGTGCCGGCTGCGTCCGGCCGTTCTCGATCAGCGGGACGCAGGGAGGGATCCGTGACCGGCATGAGCTTCATCTCACAGATCGGGCAGTTGCCGGACGCCGATTGAATGACCTCGGGGTGCATCGAGCACTGGTACAGGTTTGGCTGTTGAACGAAAAGCGGAGTTCCTCCGGTTGTCCCGGCCGCCCCATCCCGGTGGCCCGACCCCGGCAGGAACGGGATGGAGAAAGGGTTCAGCAGCACGAACGCGATGAGAACCACGCCCAGAAGACCGAAGAGGGCCACCGCAAACCTCCGCATGCCGCGGGTCGGAGGTGGCAGCGTCATGGGATCGGCCGGGCGGTCAGCCGAAGCGTCCGTCTGCTCCCGTGGGTCAGAGGATCTCTCGTCGTTTTCGATCATCGGGATGGCTCCACATCTTCAAAGGAGGATGACGGGAATTGTTTCCCGGTGGCCCTTTCCAGGTCCGCCGCAGCGATCCACACATCACTCAGGAGACGTTGATAAGTCAAGCGGACCCGGAACCAGACCCGCTCCGCGTCGATCAGATCGAGGAAGTC
>JAPUIN010000211.1 GCA_027297005.1 Acidobacteriota bacterium | reverse complement strand
CCGGGTGGGGTATAATTGAGCGATCATGCGCACTTTCCCATCCGGCATCCCTCTCGGGATCGATAAACTGGTCGATCGATACGGCCGCGTGGCCCGGAGCCTCCGGGTGTCGGTGACCGATCGCTGCAATCTGAGATGTCTTTACTGCATGCCGGCCGGGCGGATCCGGTGGTTCCCGAAGAGTCATCTGCTCTCCTTCGAGGAGATCCGGAGGCTGGTCGCAATCCTGGTCCGGCTGGGCGTGTCAGACGTCAGGTTGACCGGCGGTGAACCGCTTCTGCGTCATGACCTTCCGGTCCTGGTGCGGATGCTGCGCACAATCCCTGAGCTCCAGGGTCTTTCAATCACAACCAATGGGCTGCTGCTTGAGTCGATGGCGGCTCCTCTCCTTGAGGCGGGGGTGGATCGCTTCAATGTCCATCTTGATGCTCTGGAGCCCGGCACGTTCCGTGAGGCGAGCCGTCGTGATGCGCTCGATCGGGTGCTGGGCGGGCTGGCTGAACTGGAGAGGCTCGAGGCTTTACCGATCAAGCTCAACATTGTCCTGATGCGCGGCATCAACGACGATCAGATTCCCGCCTTCGCCGAGCTGGCGCGGACCAGGCCCTTCCAGGTCCGTTTCATCGAGCTGATGCCTCTCGGCGGGGGGGAACCGCTGGAGCTCGACCGCCTGGTGCCGGGCCGTGAGGTGCGCGAGCGGATCGAAGCGTCTCATCCCCTCATCCCCATCGGACGGGATCGTCCATCGGCGCCAGCCACCGTCTACCGCTTTACTGACGGCGTAGGTGACATCGGGTTCATCAACCCCGTCACCGAGCCGTTCTGCCGGGATTGCGATCGAATCCGGCTCACGGCGGACGGTATGCTCCGTAACTGCCTCTTCTCGCGGCAGGAGGCCGACCTCAAGACCCTTGTGCGCGCCGGGGCGACCGACGAGAAGATCGCCGGAGCCGTCCGTGATGAAGTCGTCGCCAAGGGTCCGGGCGGCTGTTTGGAATTGGGTGAGTACTACCGGGAGCGAATACCCCGCAAGATGTGGCAGATCGGGGGCTGACCCGCCTCGCCGAACCACTGTGCTATCCTGCCGAATCCCGAGGGAGAGGTCATTGTCGGTGAGTGGCATCTCGAGCGGACTGTTTACGGCCGCGTCGGCGGGCGTGCTCGGAGCGCTCCTGCTCGCACCGTTCGAGGAGTTGAGACGTTTCTTCTTCGTGTTCAACAGCAGTCTGGCGCTGGTTTTTCTGTTGCTCGGCCTCCCGTTCCGTCCACTCTTCTCGAGGGAAGAGCCCGTCGACACGATCGCGTGGTGGGCCGCCATCTCGACGATCGTGGCGATGGGGCTGATCGTTCTCTACATTGTGTCTCTCTACCTTCCGGGAGGCTACAAGGCGTGGCCGATACTCGGGCTCGCCACGGCTGCCTCCTTCATGGCCACTACTCTCGACGGTTGGGCGGCAGGCGGGGAGGGTGGGGCGGCGTGGATCTTCGGCGCCAACTCTGTGGCTGCGGCGCTGCTCCTCGGCACGGTGATTGTCACCACGACTCTCGGTCACTGGTATCTCGTGCGGTGGCGCCTGCCGGTGATCCACCTGATCCGCTTTTCCCTCGTTCTGGCTGGAGCTATTGCGTTGCGGGCGATCCTCCTGGTGGCCGGGCTTCTGGTCTACGGCGCCGGAAAACCCGGAGGGATTGCGTCGCTTCTCCACGAGGTCGCGGTCGACCGCGGATTCTTTTTCTGGCAACGGATTGCCGTCGGGATCGTCGGTCCGGCGGTGTTCGCCTGGATGGTATATGCGACCGCCCGGATCCGATCGACGCAGTCGGCGACCGGGATCCTCTACCTGACGGTGATTTTCGTGCTGATTGGAGAGTTTCTAGCCCGCTTCCTGATGGTGACGGGTGCGGGGCCGATGTGAGGCGCCATCGTTCTTCCAGGCACGGGCGCTCCCTGGCGATCGTCTGCTCCGGATGCGAGCGGCCGATTTACCTGCCGGTGGAAGGGGTGGTTGAAGAGATCGCCTGTCCCGCCTGCGGTCGGGTGCATCCGATTCGAAGGGGAGCGGCCGCAGCGGCCACGGCACCGCTGCCGTGTTGTCTCAGGTGCGGTCTGGACCGGCTCTACACACAGAAGGATTTCAACAGGAAGCTCGGCCTCTGGATCTTCATTGTGGCCGCGATCCTCAGCGTTCCGACCTGGGGTGTGAGCCTGCTGGTGGCGACGATCGTCGATCGGATCCTGTTCTACATGCTGGGGAACGTCACGATTTGCTACGGCTGCAACACGCAGCACCGCGGATTCGCCGGCAACCCTGATCATGGAGAATTCGATCTCCACGTTGCCGAGTCGGTGGAGAGACAACCACGCACCGCCTGAGGTGCCCTGAAGCCCGGACCGGAGAGCCCAGAGATGACGAGCGAGACGATCGATCCGCAGCAGCCCCGCGATCCGATGGGGGAGCATGAGGATGAGAAAAGCGACCTGAAGGTCGTCCTTCAGTTCTTCATCGTACCGATGGTCCTGGTCGTCGTCCTGACGCTGATGTTCTTCGGTCTGCAGTTTCTGCGCAGCCGTAATCCCGATCCGCGTGCAACGCTTCAATCGCTTGAGCATTACGAGGGCTTCCTGGGGCGGATCGTCGGTGACCTCAAGCGCTGGCAGTACGGTTATGATCTTTCTCTTCTCATGCGTGGAGAAGACCGCGCCACAATCCGCGCATTACTCCCGAGCCTGATTGAGAGCTTCAGCGAGGCGGGAACACGGGGCGATCTCAAGCTGCGCCGCTATCTGGCCCTGGCCCTCGGGAGCTCCCGCGATCCCAGAGCGATCGAGGCCCTGCGCGACGGCCTCGCGGATGACGACCCAATGACCCGCCTGTTCTGCGTCCGGGGGCTCGCTGAAATCGAGGATCGCGCCGCACTTCCCGATCTGCGCGCTCTCGTGGGGGACGACGATCCTGGCGTCCGCAAAATGGCGATCTTCGCACTG
>JAPUIN010000210.1 GCA_027297005.1 Acidobacteriota bacterium | reverse complement strand
AACGACCGGATCGCGCGTGCGGGCGGCCGCCGCGGAGATCGCCGAGCTGCCGAGGCCCGATTCGTGCGAGAAGACGCCGCGGGGCACGCGGTCGCGGATTGTCTCGCGCAGCGGGGCCCCCATGAAGCCGCCGATCGCCGCAGTCGGATGGAAGGCGTCGGACAGGACGAGTCCCACAATCCCGGGGATCTCGCGCCAGTTGAGCAGCAGCGCGACCAACGCCCCCGCCATGTAAACGACGATCATGCCCGGGACGAGAACCGAGGTGATCCGGGCGACCCCACGGATGCCGCCCAGCAGGACGAGGCCGGTTGCGACCATCAGAACGATTCCGGTGATCGACGGGCTCACGTTGAACGGAGCGGTGCGAAGCGCGTGGGCGACCGAGTTCGACTGCACCATGTTGCCGATGCCGAAGGCGGCGACGGCACCGAAGATTGCGAACAGGATGCCGAGCGGGCGCCAGCCGAGGCCGCGCTCCAGGTAGTACATCGGCCCGCCGCTCATCCGGCCGTGGGCGTCCGTGACGCGGTACTTCACGGCGAGGACCGCCTCGGCGTACTTGGTGGCCATTCCGAAGAGGCCGGTGATCCACATCCAGAAGAGCGCCCCCGGCCCGCCAGCGGCGATGGCGGTGGCCACCCCGGCGATGTTGCCGGTCCCCACCGTCGCCGCCAGCGCGGTCATCAGGGCCTGGAAGTGGCTGATGTCGCCCGGGGCGTCGGACGCATCATCGCGCCGCTTCACGAACGCGAGCCAGAGCGAGTGGCCGAGGGTGCGGAACTGGAGCCCGCGCAGGAGGAAGGTGTAGTAAACGCCGGTGCCGACCAGCAGGATCAGCATCGGCGGGCCCCAGATGAAGGAACTCGCTTTGCCCAGGATGTCGAGGAGGATCTGCTCGGTACCGTCGCCCGGCTCGCCGCTCATACGATTGGCGCTCTCCGGAGGTTCAACGCATCATCCCGGCCAGGTGGTCGATCAGATCGATCTTGGTGATCACGCCGCGGATCTTCCCCGATTCCTCGATGAGGGCGATCTTCCCCTCCGTGAAGACTCCGGCGAGCCGCGTGACGGGTGTGTCGGGGGGGACCACCACGTAGTTCTGATCGACCAGATCGGCGACGGGGCGATCGACATTGGAGGGATCGTTCAGGAGCGCGTTGAGGAGGTCGACCTCCGAGATGATCCCGATGACTTTACTCCCATCCATGACCGGCAGCTGGGAGAAGCCGTGCTTCTTCATGAGGCGGATGATCTTCTGCACGCCGTCGCCCGGTGCCGCGGCGATCAGCGGCTGCTTGCGCCGATCCATGATATCCCCGAGACACCCGTACGTCTCCATCTCGTCGAAGAAGGAATTCTCTCGCATCCAGTCGTCGTCATACACCTTGCTCAGGTAGCGTGATCCCGAGTCGGGGAGGATGATGACGATCGTCTTGCACTCCGGATGCTCCCGCGCGAACTTGATCGCCGCGCACACAGCGCCTCCACCCGAGCCGCCGGTGAACAGCCCCTCCTTGCGGGTCAGCTCGCGCGCCGTCAGGAAACATTCCTGGTCGGTGACCTGGTAGCTGTCGTCCACCATCTTGACGTCGAGGGCCGACGGCACGAAGTCCTCACCGAATCCCTCAACCATGTAGGTCTTGAAGACATCGCCGATCTCTCCGGTCTTGAAGTAGTGGTGCAGGATCGAGCCGACCGGGTCGACCATCACCATCCGGATCGACGGCTTCTTTTTCTTGAGGTAGCGCCCGATGCCGGTGAGGGTGCCACCGGTTCCCACGCCAGTCACGACCGCGTCGATCCGGTCGCCGAGTTGCTCCCAGAGCTCCGGCGCGGTGGTCAGCTCGTGCGTCTTCGGGTTGCTCGGATTGTGGTACTGGTTGGCGAAGAAACAGTTCGGCGTCTCGTCCGCGATCCGCTGGGCCACCGAGTAGTAGGAGCGCGGATCGTCCGGGGGAACGGCGGTCGGAGTCGTGATCACCCGGGCGCCGAACGCCCGCAGCGACTTGATCTTCTCGCTGCTGACCTTGTCCGGCATCACGAGGATCGTCCGGTAGCCGCGCGCCGTCCCGACCATCGCCAGGCCCAGGCCGGTATTGCCGCTGGTGCATTCGACGATCGTCCCGCCGGGCTTGATGGCGCCGGCCGCGACGGCATCCTCGAGCATTTGAACGGCGATCCGATCCTTGATTGAGTTGCCGGGGTTCAGGTACTCGAGCTTGGCGTAGAACGTGGCGCCGGTATCCCGCCCGAGCACATTCAGACGGACGAGAGGGGTATGACCGATGGCGTCGACCACGTTGTCGTAGACGTTGGACATCAAAGGCATTCTACTACGAGGTCGTCCGGGGGCTATCCCGATTTCTCGTAGGTTCCGATCAATTCCGTCTGCGCCAGGATGTGCCCTTCCATCGCTGCGACCAGCTTTTCCCGGGTCGGCGTCCCCAGGTCGGCAAGCACCGTATCGAGAGCGTACAGCTTGTGGAAGTATCGGTGCCGCCCGATCGGGGGGCACGGTCCCCCGTAGCCGGTTCGCTTCCAGTCGTTGAGCCCCTCCCCGGTGCCGGTCGGAAGGGCGCTCGGGGATATTCCCTCGTCGAGCCCGCGGGTTTCGGGCGGGATGTTGTAGAGGATCCAATGGACATAGTTCATCTTCGGCGCAGCCGGATCGGGCGCGTCCGGATCGTCCACGATGAGGGCGAAGCTCCGGGTCCCATCCGGAATACCGGACCATTCCAGTCGGGGTGATCGATCCTCTCCCTCGCAGGTGAAGACGACCGGGATCGGGCCACTGTGATCGAAAGCAGGGGAGGTGAGGGTCAAGCTCATGATCATCTCCTTGCGTGATTGCGTTCTCGGCGTTAGACCCCGGGTCCCGTCGCCGTACGGGTGCCGGATCGGGGGGCGTCGGCAGTCGCCGCCCCGCGGGATGACTGACTGCGGCGGGAGAAGATCCGTCGGAGGAAGGTGCCGGTGTGCGAAGCGTCGACGGCCGCGACCTCCTCCGGCGTCCCTTTCGCGACGATACGGCCGCCCCCGTCCCCCCCCTCGGGGCCGAGATCGATGATCCAATCGGCCGTCTTGATGACATCGAGGTTGTGCTCGATGACGATGACGGTATTCCCCTGCTCCACCAGAGTGTTCAGCACGCCCAGCAGCTTGCGGATGTCCTCGAAGTGCAGCCCGGTGGTCGGCTCATCGAGGAGGTAGACGGTGCGTCCCGTGGCGCGCCGGCTGAGTTCTTTGGACAGCTTGATGCGCTGCGCTTCGCCCCCGGACAGTGTGGTGGCCGACTGGCCGAGCTTGATGTAGCCCAGCCCCACGGCGTCGAGCGTTGCGAGCTTGTGTTTGATCGGCGGGACGTTTTCGAAGAACTCGAGCGCCTCGATCACCGACATCTCTAGGACGTCGGCGATGTTACGGCTCTTGTATCTCACCGCCAGAGTCTCACGATTGTATCGCCGCCCCTTGCACGCCTCGCAAGTGATGTGCACGTCCGGCAGAAAATGCATCTCGATCCGGATGATCCCGTCCCCCTCGCACTCCTCGCATCGACCACCCTTGACGTTGAAGGAGAAACGACCCGGGCGGTAACCGCGCGTTCGCGCCTCCGGCACCATCGAGAAGAGATCGCGGATTGGCGTGAACAGCCCGGTGTAAGTGGCAGGGTTGCTGCGAGGCGTGCGGCCGATCGGCGACTGATCGATCTCGATCACCTTGTCGATCTGATCGGCGCCGCGCAACCCCTTATGCGCGCCCGGTCGAATCGGCGAGCGGTTGATTTTCTTCGCCAGCGCCTTGTAGAGGGTTTCGTTGACGAGGGTGCTCTTGCCCGAACCCGAGACGCCGCAGACGCAGGTGAACAGTCCAAGAGGAAAGCGCACATCGATTTTCTTCAGATTGTGCTCCGCGGCCTGCAGCAGCGTCAGCCACCCACGGTCGCCCCGGCGCCCCTCCGGAACGGAGCGTCGATGCTCCGGGAGCGGGATCGTTCTCCGTCCCGAGAGGTACTGGCCGGTCAACGAGGTCGCGTGGGCGGCGATCTCCTCGGGCGTCCCCTCGGCGACGATGCGGCCGCCAGCCTCCCCTGCTCCGGGACCGAGATCGACCACATGGTCGGACGAACGGATCGTCTCCTCGTCGTGCTCGACCACGATGACCGTGTTCCCCAGATCGCGCATGGCGCAGAGGGTATCGAGCAGCTTGCGATTGTCGCGCTGATGCAGTCCGATCGACGGTTCGTCGAGGACGTAGAGGACACCGGTCAGGCGGGAGCCGATCTGGGTCGCCAGACGGATGCGCTGCCCCTCGCCGCCCGACAGGGTGGCGGCGGTGCGCGACAGGGCGAGGTAGCCGAGTCCGACGTTCAGGAGGAACCCGAGCCGCTCGCGGAGCTCCTTGAGGACCTGATGGGAGATCTGGCGGTCCCTTTCGGAGAGCTTCATTCCCTCGAAGGCGCGGACCGCCTTCTGGATCGACAGCGCCGTGTAATATGAAATGTTGTGACCGGCCACCCGGACGGCGAGCGACTCGGGCTTGAGCCGCGCTCCCTCGCACACGGCGCACAGTTCGAGCGACATGTAGCGCTCGATCTCATCGCGCAGGTGGGAGGACTCTGTCTCACGGTAGCGCCGCATCAGCGAGGGGATCACACCCTCGAACGATTTGCGGAAATAGTAACGATTGCGCCCCTCGACGTATTCGAAGTTGTATTCGGTGTCACCGCTGCCGTACAGCAGTTGTCGCTGCGCCTCCTTCGGTAGCTGGTTGAATGGCGTGTCGGGGCTGAATTTCATCTTGCGCGCAATCGCCTCCAGCGCCATGCGCAGCATCGACTTGCCGAACCCCCAGGTTCCCTCAATCGCCCCTGCTCGCACCGACGAGCCGGGGTTGGTCACGATCCTGTCCGGGTCGACCTCGAGGTGCGCGCCCAGGCCATCGCAGGAAGGACAGGCCCCGTAGGGAGAGTTGAACGAGAACATGCGGGGTGCCAGTTCGGGCACCGACACGCCGCAGGTGGGACAGGCAAAGCTCTCGGAGAAGATCTGGTCGCGGGCTTTCTCCCCGAGCACGTTGACCGTTGCGAGTCCTTCGGCCAGCTTCAGGGCGGTGTCCATCGAGTCGGTCAGGCGGTTCTTGATGTCCGGTCTCATCACCAGACGATCGACGACGATCTCGAGGGTGTGCTTCCGCTTCTTGTCGAGATTGATGCCCGATTCGATCTCGACGATCTTTCCGTCGACCCGCGCGCGCACGAACCCCTTGCGCATCATCTCCAGCAGCTGCTTGCGATACTCCCCCTTGCGTCCCCGGACGATCGGCGCCAGGACCTGAATCCGTGTCCCGTCCGGGAGTTCCATCAGCTGATCGACCATCTGCTGGACCGTCTGGCGGGTGATCGGACGGTTGCACTTGTGGCAGTGCGGCACGCCGACGCGGGCGAATAGCAGCCGCAGATAGTCGTAGATTTCAGTGACGGTGCCGACGGTCGAGCGGGGGTTGCGGGACGTCGTCTTCTGCTCGATCGAAATGGCGGGGGAGAGGCCCTCGATCGATTCGACGTCCGGCTTCTCCATCTGTCCCAAAAACTGTCGGGCGTAAGCGGAGAGCGACTCGACGTATCGGCGCTGCCCCTCGGCGTAGATGGTGTCAAATGCGAGAGACGATTTACCTGATCCGGACAGCCCCGTCAGCACAATCAACTTGTTGCGGGGCAGGATCAGGTCGATGTGCTTCAGGTTGTGCTCGGCGGCGCCCTTGATGACGATGAAGTCCGACATGGGAATGCGAGTGAACCCTCGGGCCGCCGCGCGGTGCGCCACCGGCGCTCGCGTGCGTTCGACGCGGTCGAAAGATGTTCGAAACGATCGGTGATTTTAGGCCACGCTCGAACGGAGTGTCAACCTGCGTACCGCGTGAGAGTGCATCCCCGGACCGGGCGGTGGTCCAACTCTGCGTCGCTGCTCATGTCGCTCGCGAGTATCGGTCGGGGCCGACCGCGCCGCATGGCGCGGCTCGAAGTCGCTGCGCCGTGGAGACCCGCTACCCGTCGCGGAGATGCCGCGGTCGGGTCGGCAGGGATTGATAGTAGAATCTGCGCTTCCGTGGGCGACGGAACGGGAGTTGGCGGCATGCCGGCAGGAAAGCCAAGACATCTCGTCGTCTACCTGCCGCATCGCATCCCGATGTGGAGGTTGCCGAACGTATCGAGGGAGCTGATCCGGAAGAAGGCCCGGCCCGCCTTCACCGTGCACCAGCCGATGAACGAGCGCGAGTTTCTCAAGGTGCTGCCCGCCGCCGAGGTGCTGTTCGCGTGGGGCCTGGCCCGGCGTCACGTCGAAAAGGCCGGGGCGCTGCGCTGGCTGCATACACCGCTGGCCGGCGTTGACCGGGTACTCAACCCCGAGTTGATGTGCACCGACGTGCGTGTCACCTCCGCGCGGGGCGTGAATGCGGTGGCGGTCGCCGAGCACACCTTCGCCATGCTTCTGGCGTTGACCCGTGGCATCGCCGATGCCGTCCGCGCCCAGGGGGATAAACGCTGGACCATGAACGAGCTCGACGCGCGGGTTCCTCCCCTCGAAGAGCTGGATGGGAAGCTCATGGGCATTCTTGGTCTCGGGGCGATCGGACGCGAGCTGGCGGTCCGCTGCCGCGCCTTCGGGATGCAGGTCTGGGGTGTCGTGCGCAGGCAGCAAAAGAAGCCGGACTGCGTTGACCGTCTCCTCGTCGCCGGACGCGAGGACGATGTAATCCGCAAAGCCGACGTGCTGGTTCTGGCCCTGCCGAAGACACCGGCCACCGATGGTTGCATCGGGGAACGACAGCTGCGCCGCATGAAGTCGAGCGCCATCCTGATCAACATCGGGCGTGGATCGCTGGTGCAGGAGTCGGCGCTGATCCGCGCCCTGCGGGAGGGGTGGATCGCCGGGGCCGGGCTCGATGTCTTCGCGGAGGAGCCGTTACCCCGCACCAGCCCCCTCTGGTCGATGCCGCGGGTCGTGGTGTCACCCCATATCGGCGGCGCGCACCCTGACTACATGCCGCGCGCGGCCGCCCTCTTCATCGATAACCTGGGACGGTATCTACGTGGGAGGACGCTCACCAACGAGATCGATCGGGAGACCGGCTACTAGGAGCCTGTCCGGGTATTGCGTGGGGTCGCGTTCGGGACGCCGCGCGGCCCGGCTCAATACGGCGACAGCCTCCTAGGCGCCGCCGTCGGACCGGGCTCCGGGCGGGCAGCGGCGACGTACGATCTCGAGCACCTCGTCGAACCTCTCCAGGGAATCGAGCACCATGCGTCGCCCCGAGCGCGGGAAGAGGAACAGCGTGCTCGGGCTCGCCTCGGGCCGGCCGAAGCTCAGTCGACGGTGCTCCCGGACCCGCGCCACATCCTCCCACGCCAGATACCGAGGCCGCACCCCGAGTTTACCGAGTAGGCGGTTTTCGTATTGGACCCCCGATTCGCCCAGAGTGTAGCGGTCCGCATAGGCCCCTGTGAGGTTGGCGAGGCTCAGCAGCGACAGGGCCAGCAGGATCGACGCGCCGATCGTGAAGCCGTTCTCCAGAAGCATCGACGCCGCGCCGCCTGGAAAGATCACGGCACAGGCGATGCTGAGGAAGCGCTGGCCGGAGGAGCGTCGGAAGGTGCGGACCGTGGGAGCACCACCGGGGATGGCCTCCTGGCTCACGCGGATCCCGTGACCCGGGTCTTCGTCACCCCGCGTCCGCGTCATGACACCTATCCGGGCGGCCAGGAGAAGTCCCGGCCGCCGAGGACGTGCAGATGGATGTGAAAGACCGACTGGCCGGCGCTCTCCAGGCAGTTGGCCACCAGCCGGTACCCCTTCTCATGGAGTCCCTTGTCCTTGGCGATGCGCGTGGCGACCAGCATCATGTGTCCGAGCATTCCCTCCTGCTCGGCCCCGACATCGTTCAGCGTGGCGAAGTGCTCCCTGGGGATGATGAGGGTGTGGGTCGGCGCCTGCGGACTGATGTCCTCGAACGCGACGACCTGCTGATCCTCGAAGGCGATCTTCGCGGGGATCTCCTTCCGCGCGATCTTGCAGAACAGGCAATCGACCATGATTCCTCCATGCGGCCGGCCGGCAGGCCGGGTGCTTCCTAGGACAGGCGTTCGATGCGCGCCCCCAGTGCGTGGAACTTCGTCTCGACCCTTTCATAGCCCCGGTCGATGTGGTAGGCGCGGTCGATGATCGTCTCCCCCTCCGCCGCCAGCCCGGCCACGATGAGGGAAGCCGAAGCGCGCAGATCGCTGGCCATCACCGGTGCGCCTGACAGCGGCGTCGGTCCATGGACGACCGCAACCTGACCATCGAGCTCGATCCGCGCCCCCATGCGGCGCAACTCGCCGACGTGCATCATCCGGTTCTCGAAGATCGTCTCGGACATTCGCGCCGTGCCATGCGCCTGCGTCATCACCGCCATGAACTGTGCCTGCAGGTCGGTCGGGAAGCCGGGGTATGGCTCGGTGGTGATGTCAGTCGCGCGGAGATCCCCTTTCCGGGCGATCGTCAAGGCGTTCCCATGCTCGTCAATGACGAGCCCGCAGGCACGGAGCGCGTCGAGCGTGGCGTTCAGCAGGCCGGCAGGACATCCGTCCACGGTCACCCGGCTGCCGGTGGCCGCGGCCGCCATCAGAAACGTCCCGGCCTCGATCCGGTCCGGCATCACGCGGTGCTCCATGCCCCGGAGCCGTTCCACCCCATCGATGACGATCGTCTCGTTTCCCGCGCCCGACACGTGCGCCCCGCAGATATTCAGGAACCGCGCCAGATCCTCGATTTCCGGCTCGCGGGCGCAGTTCGAGAGCACGGTCCGGCCCTCGGCGAGGGTGGCGGCCATCATGATGTTCTCCGTGCCGGTGACCGTCGGGATCTCGAACCGGATCTCAGCCCCGCGCAGCCGGGGAGAGGAGGCGACCATGTAGCCGTGCTCGATCTCGATCGTCGCGCCCATGCGCCGCAGGGCGGCGAGGTGCAGGTCGACGGGGCGTGTTCCAATGGCGCATCCTCCCGGCAGGGAGACCCGCGCCCGTCCGCGCCGCGCCAGGAGCGGTCCCAGGACGAGCACCGAAGCCCGCATCGTCTTGACCAGTTCGTAGGGAGCATCCGACTCGGCCGCGTCCCCCGGTTCGATCCGAAGCACGTCGTCGTGCAGGACGACCTGCCGCATCCCGAGGTGGCGCAGCACGCGCGCCATCGTGAGGACGTCGCGCACCGCGGGGATGTTCGTGAGGCGCATCGGGCCATCCAGCAGGAGGGCAGCCGCCATCTCCGGGAGCACCGCGTTCTTGGCGCCGCTGACCCGGACGCTTCCTTCCAGCCGGCAGGGGCCCTGGATGCGGATTTTGTCCATGGCCGGGGATTATAGACGGGATTTGCTCAGTTCCGCGGATGGGTGTCGACGAGGGCGCGCTCGATACCGGCGAGAAGGGTTCGCGCACTTCGGCGCAGATTTTCATCCTCGGCGCCTTCAATCACGCGCCTCAGGATCGGCGCCGCCTTCGAGTATTCCCTGCGATTCACCAGGGTGACCGCGCGGTTGTATTCATTGATCATCTCGTTGGTCTTTTGCACCCGCTCGATCTCGCCAATCTGTTTGTCCAGATCGGCACGCAGCCCGGCGTCGCGCGTGCGCGATCGCACCTGCCGCAGCAGCTCGAGAGCCTCGTCCAGTCGATCCTTCTTCATGAGGCGCGAGGCGGTGATCAAATCACCCTGGAGGAGCGATTCATGCGCGTCGGCCAGCAGGGCCGGGTCGTCCTGGCGGTCCAGAACTTCCACCAGCGCCTCGGCGGCCAACCGATCGCCCCGGCGCGCGTAAAGGCCGAGAAGATTAAAGACGATGTCCATCCGCGAGGGGAGCAGGCTCCTGGCCTTTTCCAGCGCCGCGATCCCCTCATCGAATCCACTCTCTTCGAAGGCATAGGTGGCGCCGAGTCCGGCGTACGCCTCGGTGAGATCCGGTCGGAGTCTGAGGCTTTCGGTGAACAATTTCCGCGCCTGCACGAGGTGCTCGGGTGTTGCGCCGCCGGGGGTCCGGCGAAGTCGCCGGCGCTCGCTGTGGTGGCGATCCATGATGCTGGTGGCGTACAGAAAGTGCGCGAGGGGGTCGCTCCGATCGTGACTGAGCGCCTTTTCATACAAGGAGGCCGCCTCCTCGTGCCTCCCGTGGAGATCCCGAATGTAGCCGAGACCGGTCCAGGCGGCGGCGAGCGAAGGATCCAGACGCAGAGCCTCCCGGAAATGGCGCTCGGCGGCCGGCGAGCGCTCCGGTCCCAGATGGGCGAGTAGATTCCCCAGATGATAGACGGATTCGGCGTGCGTGAGTGGTCGCACGCGGGCGTTTTCGTCCACGGCGAGGTTGCCCGCGTCGACCCGCGTGTAGCCGAATCGCCCGCGCTCCAGAGTGGGGCGCAGCGCGCGCTCGACGGCGGCATAATCGGGAAGCCCGAGCAGGGCGGGGAGATCAGATCCCTCATTGAGCCGGGCGAGTTTCTCCTCGAGATGGGAAGCCCAGCCAGGCTTCCCCCAAAGAAGGTAATGAACCAGTCCCCATGATTGCGCATAGAAGAGCCCCTTCCGATCGCGCTCGTTGTATTCCGCCGACGAGGTGCGCACCGCAATCAGTCGCTCCAGCGGCATCAAGCCCTGCTGCTTCAACATGTCCACATAAGCCTCGATCGGTCGGCCGACCTCCACCTCCGAGCCGAAGGTCCGGAAGGTGCTGTAACACTCGGCGATCCCTTCGTTGAACCACAGCGGGACGTTCGGAAAATTGTTGTTGATGAAATAGTGGACATACTCGTGGTAGACCGGCATAAACGCGTTTCCCTGCGGCGTCGCGTTCAGCCCCACATAATTTCCGAGCGAGTCCGCCACAAAGTAGCCCGACAGGTCGTCGACGGAATCACCGAACCATTTCTTGTACGGCCGGAACGACGCCTCGTGCTTGAACACGTAGATGGCGGTCGGTAGCGGCGAGTTGACCGTCAGACCGGGCTCGAGCCTCGACAGGGCGAGGCGGAACAGTTCGAGGCGGCGGCCCACCTGCAGGGTGTGATTGCGCGAGGAGTTGCTGAACAGGATCAGGTGAGCCGTATCCACGCGGATCCAGGCGTCGTCTGCCGCGGGGAGGGGGCGGCCCCACGCGATACCCGAACCGGCTCCCAGGGCGAGACCGGCCAACGCCATGACGATGAGTCTGGGCTGGCGGCGGACAGCGCCCCGGCCGGGCTTGGAAGGGGAGTCCATTTCGAGGCTCCTCAAGAGACGTGCCGCGACCGTGCCGGCGGGGTGTCTGGCGGGAAAGGGCTCCCGCCGTGCGCGGCGGAGGACGCCTTTTTGAATATAATTCCAAATCAGGGCGGCCGGGCCCACAAATGAGTCCCAGCGAATGGTCCGGCGCCTGACGGGGGATTCCCAGTGCCGCTCTACGAATACGAGTGCCGTCGTTGCCATCACCGCTTCGAGAGGATCCAGAAGTTCTCGGATCCTCCCGCGCGCAGGTGTCCGAGTTGCAAGGGAAGCGTCCGCAAGCTGATCTCCGCCCCGGGCATCCGGTTCAAGGGGACCGGCTGGTACATCACCGACTACGCGCGCAAGGGACGAACCGGCGAATCGTCGGAGGGGGATTCGAAGAAGGCCGACTCGAAGGCCACCGAGGGGGGTACGGGGAAAGAGAAGAAAACGACCGGCGGAGAGGGATCGGGGAAGTCCACGGAAAAAAAGAAGAGCTGACCCCGCGGGGTCCCTCCTCAGCGTGACCTGCGGCGCCCCGCACCGCCGCGCGATACGGGCCGTGCGGCCTTCCCATCGAGATCGAGACCACGCAGGTATTCTCGGAACTCACCGCCGAGATCCCGTCGCCTGAGCGCGAACTCCACCGTCGCCTTGAGGAACCCGAGCTTGTTGCCGGTGTCGTACCGCGTCCCCAGGAAACGGTAGGCATCGACCGGCCTGCGTCGCAGAAGCCGCCGGATCGCGTCAGTGATCTGGATCTCCCCGCCCCGTCCGGGACGGGTTGCCTCGATGGCGTCGAAAATCTCGGGCTGTAGAATATACCGGCCGATGATGGCGAGATCGGACGGCGCTTCCTCGGGCGCCGGTTTTTCCACCAGGTCGAGCACCCGGTGGATGCGCCCCGTCCCCGGCTTGACGGCGACCATCCCATAGTCGCGCGATCGCGACCGGTCGATCTTCTCCACCGCCAGCATCGTGCAACGCCTTTTGCGGTAGAGGTCGATCATCTGCCGCATCACCGGCGTGCGCGAGTAAATCAGGTCATCCGCCAGGAAGACGGCGAACGGCTCATCGCCGATCAGCTCGCGCGCCGTCAGGATGGCGTGGCCCAGGCCGAGCGCCTCCTTCTGCCGGACGTACGACACTTTCACCATGTTTGAGATCGAACGAACCTGGCGGAGAAGATCGGACTTTCCGCGCGACTTCAGCAGCTGTTCGAGCTCGAGAGAGGTGTCGAAGTGGTCCTCAATCGCAGTCTTACCACGACCGGTGACGATGATGATGGTGTCGATCCCCGAGGCGACCGCCTCCTCGATGACATACTGGATCGCCGGTTTGTCGACGAGGGGGAGCATCTCCTTCGGAACGGCTTTGGTGGCGGGAAGGAAACGAGTGCCGAGCCCGGCCGCCGGGAAGACGGCCTTGCGGATCGGCGAGGAGCGCGAGCGGGCGGAAGGCATATTAGAGATCGCGGATTATAGCCCACAGTCGGGCCAATGAGGGAGGCAGGCCCGACTGCATCTCCCGCGGGGTGAAATCGGCGGCCGCAGGGGGTGCGCACCGGCGCGTCCCGCGCCGCCTGATCTGCGGGGCCTCTCGGACCACGGCGGGGGAGATGGCCGACTCTGCGCGATCGCGACGTGCCAGGATGATCGGTGACGGTGCGGCGCTCCCGGCCGCGATCTGATCCCTCAGGTGACGGATGCGCGCGTAAAAGCCGGCCGTGTGGAACGATCTCTCGAGCCTGAGCGCCTCGGCGTCGAAATGATGGCAGAACTCGTGCAGGAGGGTGTTGAGAAACGCCGTTCCACGCACCACATCGCCGCGGGCCGGAGTGCGATTGAGGATCCGGATCCGGCCGAGTGATTTACCACCGCGCGCCACGCGCGGGTCTTCGCGGGACGGCACCCGGCGCGTGTATTCACCCTGCATGCTGTAGACGATCCGTCCGCCGCGGCGCTGGTGCGGCTGCTGCACATCTGGCACGACCAGATCCGGAACGCTCACCCCGGTCCTCGGGGCGATGAGGGCGAGAAGGTCGGCGCCCAGCCTCTGGCGCAACCCCGCGTCCCCCGTTTCCAGGAGCCGCCACGCCGCCCGGGTGACCGGCCCCGGATCCGACAGCGGAAGGTCGCGGTGCCGGTTGCTTTTCTGATACTCGGAACGGTGGGTCTTCGCCATCGAGGGGATCATGGCACAGTTTGACACCCGTTCGAGGCGTGCCTTAGACTCCCGCCACCGATGCTGGATAATGCTTGGATTCGCGACCATCTGGATACCCTGCGCGAGGCGCTGCGCAAGCGTGGTGCCGAAGTCGATCTCGACGAGTACCGGCGGCTGGACGGAGCCCGTCGCGCCGCGATTAAGGAGGTCGAGACGCTCAAGGCGCGCCGCAACAAGGTCTCCGAGGAGATCGCGCATCTCAAGAAGGCGAAGCAGGACGCCGATGAAATGATCGTCGAGATGCGATCCGTCGGCGAGCGGATCAAAACGCTCGACGCGCAGGTTGAGGAGGTGCAGACAGCCCTCGAGGCGCTGCTGCTGACGATCCCGAACGTGCCGGACGAGAGCGTGCCGGTCGGCCGCTCCGAGGCCGACAACGTGGAGGTGCGCCGGTGGGGGAAAGTGCCGCAGTTCGATTTCGAGCCGCGCTCCCACTGGGAGATCGGTGCCCGGCTCGGCATCCTCGACCTGGAGCGCGCTGCGAAGATCTCCGGCGCGCGGTTCGCTGTCTATGTCGGGGCCGGGGCGCGTCTGGAGCGCTCGCTGATCAATTTCATGCTCGATCTGCAGACGAAGGAGCACGGCTACACCGAGATTCTGCCGCCGTTCATGGTCAACGCGAAGGCGATGATCGGCACTGGCAATCTTCCGAAGTTCGCCAACGACCTGTTCCGCGTCGAGAAGTCAGGGCTCTACCTGATTCCGACCGCCGAGGTGCCGCTTACGAATCTGCACCGCGAGGAGATCCTCGACGGCGCGCGGATGCCGATTTCATACGCCGCACACACTCCCTGTTTCCGCAGCGAGGCCGGTTCGTACGGCAAGGACGTCAAGGGGCTGATCCGCCAGCACCAGTTCAACAAGGTCGAGTTGGTGAAGTTCACGAAGTCGGAAGAATCGTTCGATGCGCTCGAGCGGCTGACTCGCGATGCGGAAACGGTGCTGCAGCGGTTGGGCCTGGCCTACCGCGTCGTCACCCTGTGTACCGGAGAGATGGGGTTCGCCTCCGCCAAGACCTACGACATTGAGGTCTGGCTCCCCGCCTACCAGGACTACAGGGAGATCTCGTCCTGCTCGAACTGCACCGACTTCCAGGCGCGCCGTGCCGGGATTCGGCTCCGGCGCACGCCCACCTCGAAGGTGGAGTTCGCCCACACCCTCAACGGCTCCGGCCTCGCCGTCGGCCGGACCCTCGTCGCGATCCTGGAGAACTTCCAGACCCGTGAGGGGGGGGTCATCATCCCCGAACCTCTGCATCCCTACTTCGGCGGCGACGAAATACCCCCTTCATCCGGTTGATCCTGCCCTGATCGGAACTTAATTTTCATCACATCGCAGCCGGCGCGGCACCGACGGGCGCGGACGTTCCGTCCAGGTCCGCTGACGATTTCGTAACGGCGCGGTCGGGGAGGTTGTCCAATGGAATCAGGAAGCAACGTTCCGCTGTCGATGAACCCGGAAGCGCTCGGGCCGCTCGGAGACAGGCCTCTGGCCGAAACGGCGAAGGGATCCTCGCCCGACGATCTCTTCCCGGGCGCCGCGGCTTTTTTCAGCCAACGGCAGCAGGCGAAGAGCCGACAACTTCTTGATGCGGTGACACCACGACTGCGGCAGGTCCTGAAAGCCGACGAGCGCGTGCTGTTCGCCACACTCGGAGCGCAGGTGCCGCATCTGCTGCAGGCGATGACCCTCGGATACTTTGCGCGCGCCTATCACCGGGTGATGCTGATCTTCACCGATACGCGCATCATCGAGGTGCTGCTCGATTTCCACGGCAAGAATCCGGATTCGCGCCTGCGCAGTTACCCCTTGACGGACTCGCGCGATCTCAATCTGCGTTTCAGCCGGTTGCGCCTCACCCCGGCCACCGGCAGGAAACAGGTCTGGACAATTTCGATGCGCGGAGGGCGGAAGCTGCTGAAGCAGCTCCTGCCTCGACTGTCCGAACGCCTGCTTCGCGAGGGGAACGCCGCGGCGCAGCCGCTCCCGATCTGGCATTGCCCGGAGTGCGGCTCGAGCAGCGGCGAGCGCCCGAAGAGTTGCGCGTCATGCGGCACGCTGTTCCGATCTCCCAGGATGGCCGCATGGCTCTCTCTTGCCTTCCCGGGCGCCGGGTTGTTGTATTCGGGGAACCCGTTCCTTGCGGCGGGTGATTTTCTCGGAGAGATCATCATGTTCTCCATCATCTTCGCCGGCCTGCTGACGGCGCAGGATGCCCCCACCGTCATCGCCATGGCCGGCATGGGCCTGTTCTTCCTCGCCATTACGAAGGCGGAGAGCATCCACCTGGGGCACATCTTCACGACGCGGACGCGTCCCGAGTCTCCCGTGCGTCGTGAGCGCTTCCGTAAGTTCGGGATGGCGGGCGGGGTGCTGTCGGTGCTGGCGATCTCCGCCGCGTTCCTGATGGCGGGGATGCTCAAGGAGGGGATCGATCGCGACCTCCAGGTGTCGGTGGAGGACGGCGTGTGGTCCGGAAGTCGCAGCCTCAGTGACTGGGCGTTCTTCGGCGATGATCCGGCGGCCCGATCGCAATGGACACACGAGACCGGTCTGGTCGTGACCGTCTTTGCCTACCCGCTGGGCGGCCCGGCGGAGCGGCAGGAGTTCCGCGAGACGTTTACGACCAACATGGAGGACGCGGGCCCCATCGTTTTTCTGGACGAAAACCTGCCGGGTCGTCTGCAGGGGTTCCGTCACATCCAGAACGTGATGAGTCCGGCCGGTGAGTCGCTGGTTTCCTTCAACTACTTCGTGTTCGATCCTGAGGGGCAGGACGTCCACCAGATCTTCACCGCGGTGAGCGTGGCGGAGGCCGCGGCGGTGGGGGAGATGCTCGATGATCTCGTAGGCCGGACTCGCTGGGTCGATCCGATCCCGCCTGATCAGGATGAAGCGCCCCGGGCGGCCTCCATCATCCCCTAGGCGCCTGGACCGGCGGCGCGCCGTCGGTGATGATCCCCTCCACCTGAGCGACCTGCTCCACCGCCCCGGTGACGAGGATCGTGTCTCCCCCCGCGAGGACGAATGAAGCCTCGGGCGAATGAATCGTCTTACCGTCTCGAATCACCGCCACGACGAGCGCCCCGGTAAGTTCTCGGATTCCCGCATCGCGCAGGCTGCGCCCCACGAGCGGTGATTCCGCCGGGATCTCCAGGAACTCCGCCCGCAGCGTGTCGAGCGTGCGTCGGACGTCGCCGAGCGGCATCGGGGTGAAGTCGGTGCGACGGAATATTTCGTAACGGTGGCCGCGCGCCCGCGCCACCTGCCGCTCAACCTGTTGTTTCGGAACGTTCAGGCGCCTCAGGATGCGCGCGATGAACTCGATCCCGGTCTCGAACGTCTCGTGGATCACCTCATCGGCGCCGTCGAGGTAGAACGCTTCGTCGCGGCTCTCCCTGCGTCCCCGGGCGATGATGAAGAGGTTCGGGTTCATCGCGCGCGCCCGCTTGATCACCGAGCGCTCCATCACCGCGTCGGGGAGGGTCAGCGCAAGGAACCGCGCGCGTTGGAGGTTCACGATCTTCAGGAGCTCCTCGCTGCCGGCGTCTCCGTAAATGACCGGGTGGCCGCGATGGCGATACTCGCGGACGGTCGACGGGTCGAGCTCGAGGGCGCAGAACGGAACCTGATTGGCGCGCAGCACCTCGCCGAGGGCGCGGCCGACCGTCCCGTACCCGATGATGACGACGTGCTTCGACAGGACCGGCTCCTCCGGGCCGGCACCGAGGTCGCGAGAGGACGCCGGTCCCGACATCCGCTCGAGCGCCGGCAGGAGGCCGGAGATCACCTCCGCGCCGAGTGAGGCGAGTCGGGGTGAGAATTGGATCAGGATGGGCGCGACGATCATCGACAGCACCGATGCGGCGATCGCCAGCTTGTAATCGGCCTCGTTGATCAAATTTTCGCGCAGGCCCATCAGGGCGAGGAGGAAGGAGAACTCGCCGACCTGCGCCAGATTCAACCCGACCTGCAGCGAGATGCGCGGAGCAAACCCGAAACCGGTGATGGCCGCGGCCGCGATGATGGTCTTGCCGATCAGGATGATCCCGACGAACAGAAGCACCGCAGGCCAGTGCTCGACGACGTAGCGCGGGTCGAGCAGCATGCCCATGGCGACGAAGAACAGCCCCATGAAGACGTCGCGGAAAGGGATCACCTGCGCTGTCGTCTGGTGGGCATACTCCGAACCGCCAAGGATCAAACCGGCCAGGAAGGCGCCGAGGGCGTAAGAGACGCCCAGCAGGTGGCTGAACCATGCCATCCCGAGACAGACCGACAGCGTGACCAGCAACAGCAGTTCCTGGCTGCGGCTCGATGCCATTAAATTCATGAAGCGCGGCATCAGGTATCGGCTGAGCACAAAGGTCAGCACAAGAAGGATCACGGCGCGCGCCACCGCCGACAGGACTTCGGTGCCGATCTCCAAGGGGGTGCTGCCGCCGATCGGGAGCAGGATCATCATCGGCACGATCGCCAGGTCCTGCAGGATCAGAATGGCGACCGTGACGCGTCCCGGCACGGTATCCAGCCTGCCCTGCTGCATGAGAGTCTTGAGGGTGACGGCGGTGCTGCTCAACGCGATGACGCAGCCCATGAACAGCGAGCTGCGGACCGTCCAGCCGAGCGCCAGTCCGGCAAGGAGGGCGACCAGCAGGGTCAGCAGGATCTGGGTCAGACCTGCTCCCAGGGCCACCCGTCGGATGCGCAGGAAGTAGCGGGTATCGAACTCCAGTCCGAGGGTGAACATCAGGAGGAGCACGCCGATCTCCGCCAGCGTGGCGATCGTGTCGCTGCGATCGAGCGAGCCGAGGACGTGCGGGCCGAGCAGGACGCCGGAGACGAGGTATCCGATGACCGGAGGGAGACGCAGCCGCGTGAGGATGAAGAGAACGACGCAGGCGACGATCAGCAGGAAGACGAGCAACCCGATGAGATCGACTGGCTCGTTCACAGGTGGGTCACCCCCTTAAGCAGCACATCATATAATGAGCAATGGAGGGATGGCCGAGTGGTCGAAGGCGGCGGTCTTGAAAACCGCTGAGGCTTCGCGCCTCCGTGGGTTCGAATCCCACTCCCTCCGCCACCGCACTGCCGTCCTGAGTCAAGTCGACCCACAACAGCGGATACTCAATCAACGAATGAGCGTCGCCTCCGGGATCGGCGTCGGGTCGACTCGGTCCGGTCGGAGATGCCGGCGATCAGGCTACGGAGTTGATGACGCCGCGGGGCAGGTAGCCGAAGTGCTCGAGGAACGCCGTGGAGATCGCGAATTTGCGCAGCGCCTCACGAGCACCCTCGCTCTGTCCCTCGGGGACTTCGAGCCGGATCCTGTGAGTTTCTTCTTCGATGCGGATGCGATAGACCACCGTCATGGGACACCTCGACGCGGCGATTGTCCAACGGCACAACCTCATTCTGCGTTGATTGACGATATCTGACCACCCCGGATCGATCGTCGTGCTGAGAAAATGCCGCGCGAGCATGGGAGAGGCGTGACCGATGCCACCACGGTCGAAACGCGGTTGCCGGCCTGGATCTCAGTGTGACTTGAGGAAGTCGCGCATGGCGCGATCGGCCGACTCGTAATCGGAGAACCGTTCGTCGAGATTGGGAATCTCGACTCCTGGCTGGCGCGGCAGTTGATGGATCGTGAGGTACCACTCACCGGCGATCCGCTCGAGCAGGATGTCGTAGGTCTGTCCCTGCATTGTCTCGACGCGCCGTCGCACCGACCCCTGCTGCTTGTTCGGCGATTTTTTTGGTGCGGCCGGTGGTTCGGCAGCGGGGGGTGCCGTCTCCTTCGCGACGGGGGCGGGCTGGTCCACGACAGGGTCTTCCTCGGTCTCCTGGGCCGCCTGCTTGACCTCGGCCAGCCAGGATTGATACTGACGGGTCAGGTTCGGCTCGGCGTTGGCGAGGGCGAGTCCCATCACCGGCCTCCCGCTACCGACCCATGCGACGCGCGCCTGCAGTCGCAGGGCATTGCGCGGGAACTGAACGAAGACCTGGAGGAGCGAGTTGACCGGGAACGGTTCGGTGGCCTGGATACGGATCCCTCCTTCAGAGATGTCGAGGATCGTTCCCCCGCGCATCTGCGATTCGGTCCCGAATCGGACCCGGAGCTGTCTCGTGAAGCGGGGTTTCTTCCGCCGATTGACTGTCGCGGGTTCGCCCATTGGATCCAAATTTAGTCTCCTCGCCCCGGGGAGGCCACTCTTTCCTCCCGGATCTCTCAAAGGCGGCCCCACCCAAGACCCGGACAGCTCCTCCGGGATATCCCTGCCCCGTCCCCGCCGGCCGGGTGTGGTGATACCATCCCGGAGATGAGTGGGACTAGGAGGCTGTCCGGATCTTGGGTAGGGCCGTGTTCGGGACGCCGGAGAACGGTGTTCGCGGGCATCCTCCTGGCTGCCCTCTTTCAGGGATGCGGCGGAGGGAAGACCGAGGTGGAGGCTCCTCCGGCCGCCAAACGGTTTCCATCCCCCCTTTTCGACGGGCTGTCGCTCGGCATGACCCGTGAGCGGGTGGCGGAGGTGCGTCCGATCAGACCGAGCCTGTCCCCTTCCGGACGGAGTCGCCGGATCTGGATCTACGACAGTGGCGACGGGCACTCGGCCGAGCTGACCTTCGAGGAGAATGCGGGCACGTCGCGTCTCACGCGGATCGATGTGCATTTCGGTCCCAGTGGAGTCTCCTCCGACCAGTACATAGCGCGTTTCTCGCGCCGGTTCGGAGCGCCCGACGTGACCCACCGCAAGGCCGGGATCAACGCCTACGGGGATCACCGGCACGATCAGTACGACACGATCTGGTCGGACGCCACCCAGTACGTCTTCCTGACGGAGCGGGTGCCGACCTCCGGGAAGGAACGCCCGGTCTATTATTTGACCGTGAAGAAAAAGGAGATCACGGCGGCCGGCGCGCCGACCGGCTATGTTCCTCCACCCCCTCCTAAGGGGGCGGAGGAGGGAGAGTCGATCTTTTGAGCGGCGGTGTGCGCCACACGATTGCGGGTCGCGGTCGGCGCAACGGGCCGAACGCCGGCCGCCTCGCGGCGGCGGGATTCGTCGCGCTTTCAATCTTCTGGCTCGCCGTTTCTCCTGCCGCCGGGCAGGTGGAGATCCCGGCCGCGCCTGGGCGCGCCGTCTACGATCAGGCCGGCGTCATCAATCAGGGGCACGTGCAGCTGCTCGAAGCGCTCAGCCGTGAGCTGCTCGAGAAAACCGGCGTCGCCCTGGTGACGGTGACGGTCCCGCGGCTCGAGGGGGAGCCGATCGACGATTTCTCGGTCCGGGTCGGCACACAGTGGGGTGTCGGGCGCGAGGGGGAGGACCGGGGCGTGGTGGTCGCCTTTGCGCTCGAGGAGCGGAGGATCTTCATCGCCACCGGCTACGGCGTCGAGGGATTTCTTCCGGACGGCAAGGTGGGTGGCATCCTCGATCAGTTCGTCATGCCGCACCTGAAGCGGAACGATTTCTCGACCGGTCTCGCCGCGGCGGGGGCCGCGGTTGCCGGCGAGGCAGCGCGCGAATACGGTGTGACGATTACGGGCGCGGCGCGGGCAGTGTCGCGGTCCCGCGGGCGCAGCGGTGCGGGGTTCGGCCGCAGGATGATCATGATGCTGATGTTTTTTGGCTACATGGGGTTCTTTGGACTCTTCCGTTCAGCGCGGCGCAACCGCTTCCGCCGTTCCCGAGCCGGCTTCTACTTCGGCGGTTTCGGGAGCGGGTACGGCTCGGGCGGTTTCGGAGGCGGTGGTTTCGGCGGTTTCGGGGGTGGCGGCTTCGGCGGTGGCGGTGCCGGACGCGGGTTCTGAGCAGGCGCCGGGAGGAGGAGAACGAGGTGTTCGAATGAGTGAGGCTCGATCGGTGGACAACCCGGTTCTGAAAACGATGGTGGAGGGGCTCGTGAAGGCGCAGGGGGAGCGTCTTGTGAGTGTCGTCCTGTACGGTTCGGCGGCGCGCGGTGATTACCAGAAGGCGACGAGCGACTTCAACCTTCTGATCGTCCTCGCCGACCTGGAGCCGGAGACGCTTGTGCGGCTGCGCCCGGTTTTCGCGACGTGGCGCCGGAAAAAGCAACGGCCGCCCCGGATCTTCTCGGTCGAGACGCTGCGCGATTCCGCCGACGTCTTCCCGGTCGAGTTCCTCGACATCAAGGAGGCGCGCCAGGTTCTCCATGGCAGCGACCCGTTTGCCGACCTGGTTGTACACCTCGATCACCTGAGGCTGCAGTGCGAGCGCGAGCTGAGGGAGAAGATGATGCGGTTGCGGGAAGGATACATCGAGGCGCACGACAACCGCGAGGGGATGCGGTTGCTGCTGGCCGGCTCCTACTCGACGTTCGTCGCGCTGTTTCGCGGATGCCTGCATCTCATGGAGGGAACGGCACCGATCCATAACGATGAGGTCGTCGTTGCGTTCTGCGACAGGGCCGGGATCGAGAGGGCCCCGTTCGATGCGATCGCTGCCCTGAAACGCGGCGGCAAGATCGAAGGGGATCCCCGGGTCGTCTTCTCGCGCTACTATCAGGCGCTGGGCAGGGCGGTCCACGCCGTGGACCGATTCCAGACACAGGGGGGAGGCGCGAACCGATGAAGAAAGGACTGACCGGCTGCCTCGTCGTCGGTGGGGTGGTCGTGGTGCTGCTGATCATTCTGATCATGTGGCCAATCTCGATCTACAACCGCATGGTGGCGACCAACGAATCGATCGACGGTGCCTGGGCACAGGTGGAGAACGTCCTGCAGCGACGCGCTGATCTGATCCCGAACCTCGTCAGGACGGTCAAGGGGTTTGCGACGCAGGAGAAGGCGATCTTCGAGAACGTCGCCAATGCGCGCGCCCGCCTCGCCGGGGCCGTCTCGCCGCGGGAAGCGGCGGCCGCAAACGCCGGCCTCACCTCGTCCCTGGGACGACTCCTCGCCATTGCCGAGAACTATCCGAATCTGAAATCGAACGAGAACTTCATTCGCCTGCAGGACGAACTGGCCGGTTCTGAGAACCGCATCTCCACCGAGCGCCGCCGGTACAACGAGGCGGTCCGCGGCTACAATACCTATGTCAAGCGTTTCCCTGCAAGCCTGCTCGCCGCGAGATTCGATTTCGGCGAACGCGAATACTTCGAGGCCGAGGAGGCGGCGCAGGAGGTTCCCCAGGTCGAGTTCTAGGCGCGTTTCTTGAGCAGCGAGTCGAGGTGTGCGGCGGCCTGCCGTCGACCGTCGGCCGAACGCATTCTCGCGCTCAGGTGGGCGAGACGCTCCCGCATCGCGCCGTCCCCCAGAAGGCGTTCGATCGCGGCGATCAGATCCGCATCCTTCCATGTGTAGCGGGGCAGCCTGATGCCGTACCCGGTCTCGTGGATCCGCGTCGCGTTGTCCAGTCCATCCCAGCAGAATGGCATGACGATCGAGGGCTTGCCGAAGTAGAGCGCCTCGGTGAAGGTGTTGTTGCCGCCGTGGTGAATCACCAGGTCGCAATGAGGAAGGACGGCCGGCTGGGGGTAGAAAGACGCGATCCGCACGTTCGGCGGAATCCCCGTGTAGGAATCCTCATAGTCGCCGACGCTGATGAGAACCCGGTAGGGGAGACGCGAGAACAGATCGATCTGCCGCCGAAACAGATCGACGTCGGCCGCGCCCAGGCTGCCGTAGCTCATGTAGATCAGTGGCTGGTCATCGTGCGCCTCGAACCGCGGCACCTCGAACTCCCCTTCATCCCGCACGCACCCCTCCAGATACCTGAAGCGCCCGGGATCGAGGGGATTCCTGCGTTGAAAGGCGAGCGGCTGTGGATAGAGCAGCAGGTTCAGATCGGGCGAGGTCTCGAAGAATTCCCCCAGCGGATAGGGTGGGTGACCGACCGAGGCGAGGAACCGGTTGAACCGCTCGTGGCACGGCCGGATCAGGCGCGCGAACTCCCGCCGGAACG
>JAPUIN010000021.1 GCA_027297005.1 Acidobacteriota bacterium | reverse complement strand
CCCGACGAGACGGTTGGTGCCGTGGCTGAGGGTGATCGGCCGCTCGGTGTTCTCGCGCAGTGTCAGGCACGGGATGCCGAGGATCGTGGTCTCTTCCTGAATCCCCCCCGAGTCGGTCAGAACCAGACGCGCGCGTGCCTGGAGGAGCAGAAAGTCCAGGTAGCTCAACGGCTCGACGAGCCGCAGCCGCCCGCCCGACGATGCGAACGCACCCCTCAGCCCCGTGGCGTCCAGCATTTTCACCGTGCGGGGATGGGCCGGGAAGAGGATCGGCAGCTCTTTCGAGATCGCGCGCAGCGCCGCCACGATCCGCCCCAGGGCCTCCCGGTCGTCGACATTGGACGGGCGGTGCAGGGTCAGAAGCGCGAACGGATCCTCGATGCCGAGCCGCGCGGCCACATCGGAACGTTCCGCCTTCTTCAGGAAGCGACGGAGGGTGTCGATCATGACGTTCCCCACGCGATGAATCTTCCGGCGCGGGACCCCCTCGGCCATGAGGTTCCGGTCAGCATCCGGGCTGGTCGTGAACAGCAGATCGGAGAGGGAGTCGGTGACGATCCGATTGACCTCCTCCGGCATGGTGCGATCACGGGAGCGGAGCCCCGCCTCGATGTGCGCCACCGGCACCGGCGGAGACATCTTCGACGCGACGACCGAGCAGGCGAGCGTCGAATTGACGTCGCCGACCACCACGACCCAGTCGGGAGGATCGTCGCGCAGAACCGGCTCGAACGCCTCCATGATGCGGGCCGTCTGGACCGCGTGGCTGCCGGAACCGGCCCCGAGATGAATGTCGGGGTTCGGGATCTGCAGCTCGTCGAAGAAGACGTCCGACATCATCGGATCGTAGTGCTGGCCGGTGTGCAGGAGGCGGGCGTCGAAGAGGGACGGACGGCCCCGCAGCTCGCGCAGCACCGGGGCAATCTTCATGAAATTGGGCCGGGCCCCCGCCACCAGCAGCAGGCGCAGAGGAGGGCGGGAGCGCGCCTTCGCCACACGCCTCATCCAGCCCTCACCGCATCGAGCAGGACCTCGGCCACGCGATCCACCTGCTCGGGCGCCATCTCGGAGTGGATCGGCAGGCAGAGGATCTCGCGTGTGGCGCGCTCGGCCTCGGGAAACGAGCCCTCGCCGAGCCCCATGGAGGCGTAGCACGGCTGCAGATGAAGCGGCAACGGGTAGTGGACCTGCGCATCGATATCGCGCCCGCGAAGGACCTCGCGAACCCGGTCACGCCCCGGCAGGCGAACGGTGAACTGATGATACACGTGGCGCGCCCAGGGGCGCTCGACCGGGAGTACCACCGGGCTCCCCGCCAGGCGCTCGCGATATCTCCCGGCCAGCTCGCGGCGCCGGTCGTTCCAGGCGTCCAGCCGGGTCAGCTTCACCCGCAGGACGGCGGCCTGCAGCGCATCCAGCCGCGCGTTGTATCCCTCCTCGACATGCCGGTATCTCTCGACCTGGCCGTGATCCCGCAGCCGTCTCACCTTCACGGCAATCCCCTCGTCGTCGGTGGTGACGATCCCCCCCTCCCCGCAGCCCCCGAGATTCTTGGTCGGGTAGAACGAGAACCCGGCGGCCGTGCCGAGCGATCCGGCCGGTTTTCCCCTGTAGAGGGCGCCGTGCGCCTGACAGGCATCCTCGATGATCGCCAGACCGCGACGGGCGCCGATCTCCCGGATCGGATCGAGGTCGGCCGGATGGCCATACAGGTGGACCGGCAGGATGGCGCGCGTGCGCCCGGTCAGGGCGCGCTCCACCTCCCCGGGATCGAGGGTGAAGGTGTCGGGGTCGATGTCGGCGAAGACCGGGCGTCCGCCCGCCTGGCTGATCGCCTCGGTCGTGGCGAGGAACGACAGCGGGCTCGTGATCACCTCCCCCTGGGCAGTGACATCCGCCGCCAGGAGGGCGAGGCGCAGGGCATCGGTGCCGCTGGCGACCGCCACGGCGTGCGCCACGCCGCAGGCGCGGGCGAATTCGCGCTCGAACCCTTCCACCTCGGGCCCGCCGATGTATCGCCCCGACGCGAGGACACGGATGACCGCCGCGTCGATCTCGGCCTTTTGACTCTCGTACTGGCGTGCGGGATCGGCCTGTCGGATCAACGTTCCACTCCACACGAGCAACGTAGCGAACCGGGATGCCGCAGCGGCCGAATGTAACATGATTTCGGGGACGGGACACGAGCAGGGGTGGACGTGGCGGGAGGCGGCGACGGTCTGGATCAGTCCTCGAGGCTCTGCACCTTTTCTTCCAGGAGAGCCCGCGCCTCCTCGAGGCGATCCTCCGGTACGTGAATCGTGGCCCGCAGGGCCCCCCCGGCGCTCAATCCACCCGACAGCGGGCCGACAGGCCAGAGGCGGAAGGCCTCCTCCCCCTGAACAAAGTAGGGGATCCCGACTGAATCGAGGAGGGTTTTGACGACCGGGAGGTAACCGATGTCGCTCGTGGAGATGAGCGGCACCAGCGGAACGGACTCCGCCGGCGGCGGCGACTCCATTGCGTCCAATCCGCACGCTTCACAATGACCGCTGCCGATGCGATAGTCGGCCCCGCACTTCGGGCAGATCACAACCCCTCCTCGGGCCCCTCGACGGCGACGGGCCGCACGATCAGCCGGTGAACTTGTACCCCATGCCGTGAATGGTGACGATATAGCGCGGCTCCGCCGGCGATTCCTCGATCTTCTTGCGGAGCTTGGCGATGTGCATGTCGACGGTGCGGGTCACGGGGGCGCTGTCGTAGTCCCAGACCTCATCGAGAAGCTTCTCGCGGGGGACCACCTTCCCCCGGTTGTTGATCAGGTACTGCAGCAGGCGGATCTCGCGTGCCGAGAACTCGAGCAACTCTCCCTTCCTGCGGATCTCCCCCTTCTCGAAGTCGGCCGTGACGTCGCCGAACTTGTAGGTCTCCATCTGGGCGACCTGGCCCGAGGCCCGCCGCAGGACCGCCTCGACGCGCGCCATCAGCTCGAGAAACCCGAACGGCTTGGTGACGTAATCGTCGGCCCCCAGCTTCAGGCCGAGGACCTTGTCGATCTCCTGGCCGCGGGCCGTCAGCATGATGATCGGGACGGGGTTCCCCGCCTTGCGGATCTCCCGGCAGACGTCGAGACCGCTCATCTTCGGCATCATCACATCCAGGATCATCAGATCCGGCTTCGCCTCCTTCGACATGCGCAGCCCCTCGACGCCGTCCCGGGCCAGCACCACCTCGTATCCCTCATACTTGAATCCGTCGGTCAGGGCCGTGGCCATCGAGTCATCATCTTCGACGATTAGAACCTTCGGCATTCCCACTCCATCATGAACAATCCGTTCAGGACTCGGATCGGGTCTTCAGGCCGGGCGCCGGCGCCGTCCCCCCGGCAGGAGAGCCCCTGTGCGCGACCCCGCCGGGTGTCGCATGCCCGGCGGCCGACCCCGTGTCCGGTGCTCCCGTCACCAGCCCCGCAGGGGCCACCTTCGAGCTCCCGGGAGCCTCCGGGGCCGGGCCGTCCGAGGCTGCCTCGGGCGAGGGTCCGCGGTCGAGCGGCAGTCGGATCGAGAAGGTGCTTCCCTTCCCCGGCTCGCTGTCGACGGTGATCTTGCCGCCGTGCACCTCGACGATGTGATGGACGAGTGACAGGCCGAGCCCACTCCCCTTCACATCGTGCACCAGGCCGGTGCTCACCCTGTGGAACCGGTCGAAGATCTTCTCCTGCTCCTCCCGTGGAATGCCGATACCGCGGTCACTCACCGCGAGGACCACGGCGTCGCTCTCCCGGCTCAGGCGGACGACGATCTCCCGCGAATCACCCGAGTACT
>JAPUIN010000209.1 GCA_027297005.1 Acidobacteriota bacterium | reverse complement strand
CGCCGTATTGGGGGGTGGCGAGAAGGACGGGCGCGCTGGCGGTTCGTCCGGACGCGCCTCCCGCCCTGCCGAGGGGAAGACGCAGGAGGTGAGCGCCACCGTGGGGACCGAAGCGGGACCGGTCGTCGAAGTCGAAGGGAGCGCAAAACGCCAGGAGATTGTCCCCGGAGGGGCCGGTACAGAGTAGTCCTCCGCTCCGCCCGCTTCCGTACATGCACGCTCACAAACAGTAACCGGTTCCCGCGCCGGATCGAGATCGTCCCTGATCGCCACACGGCGAAGGCAGGCCCGGTTCCTCGGGCGTCGACCCGCGCGGAGGGCCGGTCAAAGACTCAGGAGAGGACTTGTCAATCACCGCGGCAATGGTCAAGGAACTCCGAGATCGCAGTGGGGCTCCGATGATGGATTGTAAGACCGCGCTTGTCGAGGCAGGTGGTGATCAGGACCAGGCGCACAAGTTCCTGCGCCAGAAGGGCCAGGCCAGCGCCGCCAAGCGGTCGGCCAAGGCGACGAGCGAAGGGGCGGTCGGATCCTATATCCACGGCGGCGGCAAGTTGGGAGTCCTGATCGAGGTGAACTGCGAGACCGATTTCGTCGCCCGGACGGAGGTTTTTCAGCGCCTCGTCAAGGATCTCGCCATGCACGTCGCCGCCTCCGAGCCGCGCTTCGTGGAGCGCTCGGAGGTGACCGAGGAGGTGCTGGCCTCGGAGCGGGCCATCTATCGCCAGCAGGCGCTGGCGACCGGGAAACCGGAGAAGGTGGTCGATAAGATCATCGCTGGTAAAATGGAGAAATACTTCCAGGAGTTTTGCCTGCTCGAGCAGCCGTTCGTGCGAGATTCGAACCAGTCGGTGCAGGACGTTGTCGGCGCCGTGATCGCCAAGTGCGGCGAGAACATCCGCGTGAAGCGATTCACCCGGTTCGTGCTCGGCCAGGACGACACGCGCAAGGCGGGGGCAAACGCGATCTGCTGACCACGGAGCGCGGCGCTGGAGTCGACGTGCCCAGGACACCGAAATACCGCAGGATCCTGCTGAAACTCTCCGGTGAAGCACTGCTGGGGGAGCTCCCGTTTGGGCTCGAGCTCCAGGTCATTTCCCGTATCGCAAGCGAGGTGCGGGACGTTCATGCGCTGGGCGTCGAGATCGCTATCGTGATCGGTGGCGGCAATATCTATCGCGGGCTCGCCGGCGTGACCGATGGCATTGATCGGGTCACCGGCGATCACATGGGAATGCTCGCCACGGTGATCAACTCCCTCGCCTTCCAGGATGTGCTGGAGAAGCTCGACGTTCAGACGCGCGTCCTGTCCGCCATCGAAATTCGTCAGGTCGCCGAACCGTTCATCCGCCGCCGGGCGATGCGTCATCTCGAGAAAGGCCGGGTCATCATCATCGCCGCTGGCACCGGCAACCCCTACTTCACCACCGACAGCGCGGCGGCCCTGCGGGCCATGGAGGTGAAGGCCGAGGTGATCCTCAAGGCGACGCGGGTCGATGGGGTCTACTCGGCCGACCCGGAAAAGAACCCCAACGCAAAACTGTATGACACAATCTCCTACCTGCAGGTTTTGGAGAAGGGCCTCAAGGTGATGGACTCCACCGCGATCTCGTTGTGCATGGATAACCGTCTGCCGATCATCGTCTTCAATCTTACCGTCCCGGGCAACATCCAGCGGGTGGTGATGGGCGAGAAGGTCGGCTCGGTCGTCAAGGAGTGAGCGATGACGGTTAATGAAATCATGAAGCACGCGCAGAAGAAGATGCACGACACCATCGAGCACACTCGGAGAGAGCTCTCGATCATCCGCACCGGCCGTGCCTCGAGCTCGATCCTGGACAACGTGGTGGTCGACTACTACGGGACGCCGACGCCACTGCAGCAGATCTCGACGCTCACAGTCCCCGAATCGACCCTGATCGTCGCGCAGCCGTGGGACGTCTCCCTCATTCCGAAGATTGAGAAGGCGATCCTTTCGGCCGGGCTCGACCTCAACCCGTCGAACGACGGGAAGGTCGTGCGCATCCCGATCCCGCCGCTGACCGAGGAACGGCGCAAGCAGCTTGCCAAGCGGGTTCACGAGATCGCCGAGCATGGTCGGACCGCCATCCGCTCGGAGCGCCGCCAGGCGAACGACAATCTGAAGAGGATGCTGAAGGACAAGGTGATCTCCGAGGATGACGAGAGGCGCGCTCTCGACGAGGTGCAGAAATCGACCGATCAGCAAATCAAGCAGATCGACGAAACGTCGAAGCACAAGGAAGACGAGATCCTGAAGATCTGACCCGCCTCCGCCCGACCCGCGGGCCGCACCCGTCGGGAGCCTGAAAACGCATGCGTACAGTCGCCATCATTGTCGCCGCGGGCCGGGGGACGCGTATGGGTGGATCCCGATCGAAGATCGCGCTGCCAATCGCGGGATTGGCGATGCTGATCCGCGCCGTGCGCGCGTTCGCCTCTCATCCCAGGATTGATGACTTGATCGTGGTCGGAAATCCCCGGGAAGTGGAAAGGATCCTGGGTCCTGAAATGTCGGCCGCCGTGACGATCGTGCCGGGAGGTGAGCGCCGCCAGGATTCGGTCCGGGCCGGGCTCGAACGGGTCGGGGAGGCAGAGATGGTTCTGGTGCACGATGCGGCCCGCCCACTGGTGCCGGCCGATGTCATCGATCGTGTGCTCCGCGAGGCGGCGCGTTCCGGCGCCGCCATCCCGGGTCTCTCGATCGACGATACCGTCAAACGACTCGCGGCAGACGGATCGGTGGGTGAGACGGTCCCGCGCGAAGGTCTCATTCTCGCCCAGACACCGCAGGGGTTC
>JAPUIN010000208.1 GCA_027297005.1 Acidobacteriota bacterium | reverse complement strand
TGATTGGACGAACTGATGAGCCCGGTGAGCCCGGCCAATCGATGACCCGAAAACACGATCGCGAGCTGGGCATGGATCGCTCCATCACCCGGCGGGACTTCATCAACGGTGTGAGCGTCGCTGTCACCGGCTCGGTCCTCGCTTCGAGCTGGCTCTCCTGTCTCGATGTCCCGGATTTCGCGCCGGAAAAGGCCCCTGGCTATTATCCTCCCGCCCTGACCGGTATGCGGGGCAGCCATCCCGGGTCATTCGAGGCGGCCCACCGTCTACGCGACGGGAAGTCATTCGATCCGTCCGGCGCGATGGATACCGGCGAGAGCTTCGATCTCGTCGTCGTGGGGGGCGGGATCAGCGGCCTGGCGGCAGCCTATTTCTTCCGCCGGGAAAAAGGGCCGGAGGCGCGCATTCTCGTCCTGGACAATCACGACGACTTCGGGGGGCACGCGAAGCGGAATGAGTTCCAGGCCGGCGGCCGGCTCTGCATCGGCTACGGGGGGACGCAGTCGCTCGAAGGCCCGTCATCTTACAGTCCCGAGGCGAAGCAACTGCTCGCCGAGATCGGGATCGACGTCCAGCGTTTCCACACGGCGTACGATCGCGAGCTCTACGGATCGCTCGGCCTCGGATGGGGGATCTTCTTCGATCGCGAGACGTTCGGCGAGGATCGCATGCTGAGGGGACCCGGCGCGCGCCGGTGGCCCGAATACCAGGAGCCCGGGTCTACGACATGGCACGAATTCCTGGCCCGTGCCCCCCTGTCCGAAGAGGCGCGCCGGGACATCGCCCGGCTCTACGAAGAGTCGATCGATTACCTTCCCGACCTGACAGTCGAGCAGAAGATGGAACGGCTGCGTCGAACCAGCTATCTCGAATTCCTGACGAAGATCGCCCGCGTGCACCCGGACGCCCTCCCCTTCTTCCAGACCAGCACCGACAGCCTTTGGGCGATCGGGATTGACGGCGTTCCGGCCCTGGAATGCTGGGAGGAGGATTACCCGGGGTTTTCGGGCCTGGGCCTCAATCCCCCGACCGGGAAGGAGGAGCCGTACATCTACCATTTCCCCGACGGAAACGCCTCCGTGGCCAGGCTGCTCGTCCGCGCCCTCAATCCGGACGCGGTGCCGGGAAGCACCATGGAGGACGTGGTGACCGCCCGGGTCGATTACGCCCTCCTCGACACGCCGGCCCGACCGGTGAAGGTCCGGCTCAACAGCACCGTCGTTCGCGTCGCGCACGCCGGAGAGATCGGATCGGCGCGTGAGGTCGACGTCGCCTATGTCCGGGGAGGCCAGCCGCACAGGGTGAAAGCCAAGGCTTGCGTGCTCGCCTGTTACAACTCGATCATCCCGCACCTCTGCCCGGAGATGCCGGCAGCGCAGCGGCAGGCGATCCTCTACGCCGTGAAGATGCCGTTGGTCTACACGAACGTCTTGATCCGGGACTGGTCATCATTCGAAAAGCTCGGGGTGCAGTGGATCCGATGCCCGGGGTCGTACCACACGAGCATCAGTCTCGATTTCCCCGTCAGCCTGGGAGATTACTCCCACCCGCGCAGGCCGGACGAGCCGATGATCCTGCACCTCGTGCGCGTCCCGCTCGCCCCGGGCCGACCCCCCCGCGATCAATGGCGAGCGGGGCGGCGGGATCTTCTGCGGACCTCGTTCGAGACGTTCGAGCGCAATATCCGCGACCAGCTCGGTCGCGCCCTCGCGGACGGAGGATTCGATCCAGCGCGTGACATCCAGGGGATCACCGTCAACCGGTGGCCGCACGGCTACGCCTACGAGCACAACCCGCTGTTCGACCCGGACTGGAGCGAGGAGGAGCGACCCTGGGTGATCGGCCGCAAGCCGTTCGGCCGCATCGCCATCGCCAATTCCGACGCCGCCGCCGCCGCTTACACCGATGCGGCGATTGACCAGGCCCACCGAGCCGTCAGGGAGCTTCTCGGCTGATGATCTGAAGCGTCCCGTGCGAAACGAACGCTGCGGGAGCGGACGGTAACCGGCACCGCCATGAATCGCCACCACGAGCGTGTCATCCTTCACCTCGACATGGACGCCTTTACGCCGCCGTCGAGATCCGCGAGGATTCGACGCTCGCCGGCAGGCCGCTGATCATCGGACACCGTGGCCGGCGCGGAGTCGTGTCGACCTGTTCGTACGAGGCACGACGCTTCGGAGTGCGTTCCGCCATGCCTTCGGTAACCGCCGAGCGGCTCTGTCCGGATGCGATCTGGCTGCCCGGTCGCATGGATCTCTATGTCCGTGTCTCCCGCCGTATCCGGCAAATCATGGAGGACGCGAGTCCGCTGGTCGAACCGATCTCGATCGACGAGGCGTTTCTGGACATGACCGGCATCGTCCGGGATCAGGACGGCGGCCGACGCGTGGCGGAAGACCTCAAGAGGGAAATCCGATCCCGCGAGCGGCTGACCGCCTCGGTCGGCGTGTCGGAGAACAAGTTCCTGGCTAAGGTCGCCTCCGATCTGGAGAAGCCGGACGGCCTCGTGATGCTGCCGGTTGCCGCCGTGCCTCGCCGACTCTGGCCTCTTCCTGTCGAGCGACTGTGGGGGGTAGGACCGAAGACTGCCGTCATTCTCAAGGACGCCGGCCTGCATACGATCGGTGCGATCCCGAAGGTGCCGGAGAGCCGGCTGGCCCGGCTGGTCGGTCGGTCGGCGGCCGCCCACCTGCGCGCCCTGGCGCGCGGGGAGGACGACCGGCCGGTCGTGCCGCACCGCGAGGCGAAGTCGATTTCAGAGGAGCGGACCTACGGGGAGGATCTGACCGACCCCGATGACATCGATCGCGCCATGCTTCAGAGGTCGGAGGGAGTGGCGCGCGACCTGCGCCGTGAACGGCTCGTCGGATGGACCGTCCGGATCAAGGTCCGCACGGGGGACTTCACGACCTGGACGCGCGCGGTGACCCTTCCCGCTCCGACCGATCTCGCGGAATCGATCGTGTCGGCAGCGCGCCGGCTGTTCCGCGAGCGGATCCGGCTGGGGAGGAAGGGGGTTCGCCTCCTCGGCGTCGGCGTGAGCGGACTGGAGCCGGCCGGCGGCGGACAGGGAACACTCTTCCCGGACGCGGCGGAGGAACGAGCCCGCAGGTTGGCCCGCGCCGTCGATTCGGTGAGGAATCGCCTCGGCGAGGACGCGATCACCCGCGCCCGCCTCCTGCGCAGGCGCCGGGGGCATGGCGCGGACGCAAGGCCGCCCGCCGTCGATTGATCGCAACCGACGCGGGCCCGGATGGATTGATCGCGTCATCCACGCCGATGATCACGGGCGCCTTCAGCGACCGCAGAGTCGTTTGAAGTTGCAGTTGCGGCAGCGCCACTCCTCGGTCGTGAGGGGGCAGGAGTCCCGGTCGGCCTCGTTGCGCTCGGCGTCTCTCAGCAGGGTCAACATGTCGCGGATCGAACCCCGGATGTAGCCGCGGATCCGTTCGATGTCGGCGGCGTTCACCCAGTAGTCGTGCACCTGGTTTTTTGCCAGATTGAATTCGATCGTGCGGACCTGGCCCGGACCGGCTTTCCACTTCCCGTTTGCATACAGCGCGTAACAGGCAAGCTGGATGCTGTTGTCCTGATCGTCCCGGCGTCCCGTCTTCCAGTCGAAGATATGGATCCGGTCCCCCTCGCGGCAGGCGAAGTCGAGCTTGACGTGCACCTTGACGTCATCCAGCCGGAAGCTCGAGAAATCCTCGATCTCGAGCCACTCGTCGCGCGGCCGCTCGCGAATCCAGCGATAGGTTTCAGAGCCGTAGAACGTCCTGAGGCATGCCGCCACATGATCGGCGTTCGCCCGCCACTCCTCGGCCGGCACCGGCACCGCGTACTCGTGTTC
>JAPUIN010000207.1 GCA_027297005.1 Acidobacteriota bacterium | reverse complement strand
AAGGGGATCTCGCAGCTCGTGGCGCAGAACGCCGAAAAGGGGATGAAGGCGGTCGAGCTGACCATCGAAGGGATGGAGGGGATCTCTCGGAGCGTGCTCGAATCGAGCCGGGTGATCGAATCCGTCGGCCGCCGGGGGAAGGAGATCGGGCTGATCCTGAACGTCATCGAGGAGGTGACCGAGCACACCAACCTGCTCGCCCTCAACGCAGCGATCATCGCGGCCCAGGCGGGCGAGCACGGTCGCGGGTTCGCCGTCGTGGCCGAAGAGATCCGGCAACTGGCCGAGCGCACGGCCTCGAGCGCCAAGGAGATCGGTGCGCTGATCGCTTCGTTTCAGTCGGAGACCGGCCAGGCGGTTGCCGCCATGCAGGAGGGCTCGCGACGCGTCGAGGAGGGATCGGAGCGATCGCGCGAAGCCGGCCGGGCGCTGAAGGAGATCCTCGAGTCCGCGCGCACATCCTCGACGATGGTCGGCGAGATCGCCGCGGCGACCCGCGAACAGGCGAACAGCAGCCAGGCGATCTCGGCGTCGGTCGACAAGGTGCGCGACATGGTGACGCAGATCAAACGGTCAACGGCCGAGCAGACTCTGGGTTCCGAGCAGATCATGTCGGCGGTCGAAAATATGCGCGAGATGGCGGGCCTCGTGAAGCGTGCCACCATCGATCAGACGAAGGGCTCGCGTCTGATCACGCAGGCGATCGAGAACGTCACCAGCATGGTCAGCGCCATCCATCGCTCCTCCGCCGAGCAGCAGGAGATCTCGGGGCAGATCCTGGATGTCCTGTCCCGGTTTGACTCGGTCGCTGGGGCCAACCTCGCCTCGGCCACCCGTATGCAGGAGGCGATTGAGATCCTGAGGAAGAGATCGCGTTCCATCTCCGACGCCGTCGCCAGTTTCCGCATCCGTTCCTGACGCCTGGCCGCCCTCTACCGGGCACCGCTCTCTGGACACTCCCCGGACCTTCCTATATAGTCGATCATGTTTCGCGCCGCGCGCCCGACCGGCGCGAGCGCAGTAGATTCCGTAGGACCACCAGCCATTATCCCAGTGAAACAGGTCACTCGTTTTTCGATCAGCCTGCTCCTCACGGTCGTCTGCCTGGCCCTCTTCTGGTTCGTGCTGGACTTCGATGTTGGTGAGGTCGGGCGGAGCCTCCGCGCAGCGAGTCCCGCGCTCATCGGGCTCGGCATCGCACTGAACCTTCTCGGGATCATCATCCGCGCCTGGCGATGGCGATTTCTTCTTGCGCCGATCCGGCCCGGGCTCGGGATGTACGGTCTCACCTCCGCGACGTTCATCGGCTATATGGTATCGTTCCTCATTCCCTTCCGGGTGGGCGAGATCGTCAGGCCGGTGCTGCTGGCGCGTCGCGAGGGGATCAACGCCGGCTCGGCCATTGCCACAATCGCCGTGGAGCGGATCCTGGACGTGCTGACCATCTCGGGGCTCTTCCTGGTGTTTCTGCTCACGCCCCGGGGTCCGACGTTCCTGGAGGGCTTCGGCGGGGACGCGGGCGGAGCGGTCGATTACATCCGCAATGCGATCATCGCCGTGGCCGGTCTGGTCATCGTGGTCTTCCCGGTCCTCGGGCTTCTCGTCTTCGCGCCGCATCGCGTCATTTCGCGCCTGCGCCGTCTGAGCGAGAGGTTCGGCTCCGGGTTCATCGGACGCACCGCGGTTCTCCTCGAAGGGTTCGTGGGAGGGTTGACGGTTTTCCGCCGCGCCCGCGAGCTTTTACGCGCCTGTCTGCTGTCGCTTCTGATGTGGCTGGTGATCGATCTCGGGATCCTGGCGGGGGTGAGAGCGGTCGGCATCGATCTGGCATTCACCGATATACTGCTGCTGATGGTGCCTCTTGCGATTGGAATCGCGATTCCAACCCCGGCCGGGGTTGGCGCATACGAGTCTCTGGTCTCTATCTCGCTACGGGACTTCTGGGGCGTGGCCGCATCTGCCGCGGCGGCGACTGCCGTCCTGCTGCACGCGATGACGGTCGTGCCGATAATTCTTCTGGGCATGCTCTTCATGTGGAGAGACGGCCTCGGATGGTCGGAGGTGCGCGGGTTGGGCCACGCCGGAGGGACAACTCCGCGGGCGGCACGGGAAGGGGAGGGGAAGGCTGGATGAAGTGCCCGTTCTGCGCACATATTGAGGATAAGGTCGTCGATTCGCGCGAGGCCAAGGACGGCATCGTCATCCGCAGGCGACGAGAGTGTCTCGGCTGCCACCGCCGGTTCACGTCGTACGAGCGCATCGACAAGATCCCCTACATGGTCATCAAAAAGGATGGGCGGCGTGAGCCGTTCGACCGGAACAAGGTTCTGGCGGGCCTGCTGAGAGCCTGCGAGAAACGCCCGGTCTCCCCCCCCGCGCTGGAGGGGGTCGCGGACGAGGTCGAGGCCAAGCTGCAGGAAGCGGCGGATCGTGAGATTTCGACCGATGTGATCGGCGAGCTGGTGATCCGCAAGCTTCGTGATCTGGACAAGGTGGCGTACGTGCGGTTCGCCAGCGTCTATCGGCAGTTCGAGGACGTCGATCAGTTCATGAAGGAGCTCAAGGGGCTTCTCGATCAGCGCAAATAGCAATGGCCCAGGGTCGGTGATGCACGGGGTGGAAGCGGGCGGCTGGCGCGCGGCGCGGCCAATGGCGCACCCTTGCATAACCCCCGTGCCGTCACTATATTGGCCCACGCCGTCATTAAGAGGATCTCAATGTCCAGCTTAGGTCCTTTCGTCGAGATCAGTCGTATCCAGAACGAGATCAACCGCCTGTTCGACAACCTGCTCGAGCTGAAGGGTTCAGGCGCCGAGGTGGGTGGTGAATGGCTGCCCAACGCCGACGTCTACGAGACCGACGAGGAACTCGTCGTCAAGTTCGAGATCCCCGGTGTGACGCTCCAGGAAGTAACGCTCGCAATCAGCGGCAATAACCTCATTCTTCGTGGCGAGAAAAAGCGCACCGAGCCCGATTCGAACGCCCGGTTTCACTGCATGGAGCGCGCCTACGGCAAGTTCAAGAGGGTTGTCCATATCGCCTCTCCGGTGAACACCCACCAGGCCACGACCGAGCTGGACGACGGGGTCCTCAAGGTGACGTTTCCCAAGGTCCCGAACCGTCGCGGCGAGGAGATCCCGATCTCCGTCAAAGGAGAGAAATGACGACGCCCAGGACGCAGATCACGGAGGACGAGCTCAAGATTCCGAAAGAGCTCCCAATCCTTACCCTGCGGGACATCGTGGTTTATCCGTTCATCATCGTACCTCTCTCCGTCAGTCGGGAGAGATCGATCAAGGCGATCGATCGTGCGCTCGCCGACAACCGGATGATCCTCCTGCTCTCCCAGAAGGACGGCCAGATCGAGGAGCCCGGGGAGCGCGATCTGTACAATATCGGCACGGTCGGCGTCATCATGCGAATGCTGAAGCTGCCGGACGGACGGATCCGCGTTCTCGTTCAGGGGGTGTGCCGCGCGAAGGTCGAGGAGTTCACTCAGAAAAAGCCTTTCATTCAGGCGCGCATCGGCCGGATCCACGAGCCCTCAGCCTCTGATTCGCTCGAGCAGGAAGCCCTCCTGCGCAGCGCTAAACGCTCGCTCGAGCGCAGCGTCTCTCTCGGGAAATCGATCTCCTCGGAGGTGATGGTGATCGCCAACAACCTCGAGGATTCGGGGCGTCTCGCGGATCTCCTGGCCAGCAACCTCGAATTGAAGATCGAGGATGCCCAGGCGGTGCTGAAGGTGCTGGATCCGGTCGCCCGGCTGAAACGGGTGCACGAGTTGCTCAATCGGGAAATCGATCTGCTGACCATGCAGCAGGAGATCAACACCCACGCCCGTGAGGAGATCGACAAATCGCAGCGCGAATACTTCCTGCGCCAGCAGATGAAGGCAATCCAGAACGAACTCGGCGAGGGGAATGAACTGGCCGACGAGATCCAGGATTTCCGCAAAAAGGCGCGCAAGGCCAAGATGCCGAAGAAGGTGTTCGAGGAGGTCGATCGCCAGATCGCCAAGCTCGAGCGCATGCACCCCGATTCGGCCGAGACGGCCACTGTACGCAACTATCTCGAATGCATGGTTTCACTGCCCTGGACGAGCCAGACTAAAGACAACCTCGATCTCAAGAAGGCGCAGGAGATTCTCGACGAGGATCACTACGGGCTCGAGGCGATTAAGGAGCGAATCATCGAGTACCTCGCCGTCCGCAAGCTGAAAAAGAAGATGCGCGGACCGATTCTCTGCTTCGTGGGCCCCCCAGGCGTCGGTAAGACATCGCTGGGCCGTTCGATCGCCCGCGCGCTGGGGCGCAAGTTCGTGCGCATCTCGCTGGGGGGCATCCGTGACGAAGCCGAGATTCGGGGCCACCGGCGGACCTACGTCGGCTCGATGCCGGGCCGCATCATCCAGGGGATCAGCCAGGCCGGCTCCAACAACCCGGTCTTCATGCTGGACGAAGTCGACAAGATTGGCGCCGACTACCGTGGTGATCCCGCGGCCGCGCTTCTCGAGGTCCTCGATCCGGAGCAGAACTACAGCTTCCGCGACCATTACCTGAACGTTCCGTTCGACCTCAGCAACGTCATGTTCATCACGACGGCGAACCTGATGGATCCGATCCAGCCGGCGTTCCGGGACCGGATGGAGGTGATCAATCTGTCCGGGTATACGGAGGAGGAGAAGAGCGAGATCTCGCGGCGGCACCTGATCCCCAAGCAGATCGAGGAGAACGGTCTCACCCCGCAGCAGACACAGTTTAGCGAGAAGGTGGTTCAGACCATTATCCAGAAGTACACACGCGAGGCGGGTCTCAGAAACCTCGAGCGGGAGATCGCCAAGGTGTGCCGCAAGCTGGCCCGCCGCGTCGCCGAGGGTGAGGAGGGGCCTTTCCGGCTCACGCCGGGGCTGGTCGAGGATCTGCTCGGGGTCCCCCGCGTTACGCCCGAAATGGCGCTCGTCAAGAACCAGGTCGGCGTGGCGACCGGCCTTGCCTGGACCGCCGCGGGTGGGGAGATCCTCTTTGTCGAGGCGACCACGATGAGCGGAAAGGGGAGGCTGATTCTCACGGGTCACCTGGGAACCGTGATGAAGGAGTCGGCGCAGGCGGCGTTGTCCTATGCCCGCTCGCGATCGACCGATTTCGGCATCAATGGTAACGTCTTCGGCGAGATCGACGTTCACGTGCACGTGCCGGAGGGGGCGATCCCCAAGGACGGACCGTCCGCCGGGATCACGATGGCGACTGCCATCATCTCGGTCCTGACGCACCGGCCGGTGAAGAAATCGGTCGCGATGACCGGGGAGATCACCCTGCGCGGGAACGTGCTGCCTATCGGCGGCGTCAAGGAAAAGATCCTGGCGGCGCGGCGTGCGATGATCGACACCGTCATCCTGCCGG
>JAPUIN010000206.1 GCA_027297005.1 Acidobacteriota bacterium | reverse complement strand
GGGTTGGGTTCTTCGGTGGCGAGGGGTTTATCCTGCAAAAGTTGCGCGGCGACGGCATGGCCTTCCTGCACGCGGGAGGCACGGTCGTCGAGCGGCAGCTCCAGAACGAAAAGTTGCGGATCGACACCGGGTGTATCGTTGCCTTCACCCCCGGGCTCGACTATTCGATCGAGCGGGCCGGTAACCTCAAGTCGATGTTCTTCGGCGGCGAGGGGTTCTTCCTGGCGACCATCTCCGGCACCGGGACTGTCTGGTTGCAGAGCCTGCCGTTTTCCCGTCTGGCCGATCGCATCATCGCCCACGCACCACGGGCGGGAGGTTCGCGGAAAGGGGAGGGATCGGTTCTGGGCGCCCTCGGGAACCTGATGGGCGATTGAGCGGCGACTGAAGACTGTCCGCGTATTGCGGGCAGCCCGACGCCATACCCGCTTCTGGCCAGCCTCGCGTGATGCGCAGGTGGCAGGTCTGATCGCCGATCATCACGCAGATCGGGCAGGCCGATCTGCCTTGATCAGCCGGATTTGACGGCGAATCCCGAGGAGCACAGAGAGAAGGCTCATCGTGAGCCCCGTACTGAACAGGCTCCACCGGAATGGTGGCGGAACACGCCCCTCCAGCGCGACCCGAAAATCGAGAGTGAACGAGAGGATCACGATAAGACCACCCGCAATGGCGGCAGCCCACAAGTATCTGGAAAAGCAAAGGGTGGCACCGAGAGCTTTCAAGCGCAACAGGACCACGGAGCCTGTCGCCATGGATACGGCAACCAGGATGGGGGCAAGCACGGGGGCGATCCATGGGACAGGGACGAGAAACAGCACATCCCACGTCAGGGGGGACGGTGGCCATCTGAGGAAGACCCAGAGCCAGGCGTAGTAGAAGATGTCCCAGATCGAGAAAGCCAGGCAGAAAAACAGGAAACGCTCCCATCGATCGCGGCCAGTCAGGACCCCTACGGCCAACAGCATCAGGATGGTCGCGATCTCCCGACCGATTTCGACGGCTGCGATCCGGTCGACGATGATCGCCAGGGGAAAACGGAAGCCCTCGGGATAGTAAATAGCCCGCAGATAGACGACCACCGCAGACTCGATATAGGCCATTGTGGCGGCGAACAAGGTAAGCCAGATGAGTTTGTGTCTCATGGGCGTTGTCATCATCGGTTCTTTACGGCGAGACGGCCTCATGAGCGCGCAGTCCCGCAAGTTTCTCGCGCGCCACGATCAACTCGGGGATGTCGGGATCGGCATCCTTCCAGTCCTCGGTGAAGCGCTCATACCACGATCGGGCGTGGTCGATGTCGCCCAGCTTCTCATACACACGGGCGAGATGAAATTCGTTCAGGACCATCGCGCTCCCGTAGAACCACTTCTCGTGGGGGTTCCTGAGAACCGCTTCGTATCGATCGGCGGCCTCCGGCCAGCGTTCGAGCGCCTCATAGAGCCTGGCGAGCGCCCAGTGTCTGCGGAACAGGGTTGAATCGCGTGCGAGCGGCTCGAGCAGCACGCGGGCGGCCTCGTGCTCGCCGCGAATCAGGGCCAGACACCCGCGGGCGAATTGAAGCTCTTCCCGCACGAACCGGCTGTCTGAGTCCTCTTCGGCCGCCTCATGAATCGGGATGACCCGCTCGAGTGGATCCGCGCAGCCGAGCTCGACGCAGTACGTGGTCAGACCCGGCAGGTAGAGCATGCTCTCCATCGCCGGTTTGAGTTGTTCATCTGAGAAGACTGGTGGTCGTCCGGTTCTTCTGACCTGAAGCCAGGTCTGCAGCAGATCTCGCCAGAAGCTCCCGTCGAGGTCGCGAGCCTTGACGGATTCGAGATGCGCGATCGATGCGGCCTGCTCGGCCTCGACAAGGCGGCCGGCCAGCAGCAGCGCGTTGAGGCGCCATCCGATCCCGTCCGCCACAGTCAACCCGACCTCATCCTCCAGGCGCTCGACCATCTCGAGAACCGCTTCCGGGTTGCCGCGGATGGCGGGAATCCACAATCGAAAGGTGCCGGTGGCGTAAGCGGAGCCGCCTTCGGCCTCGAAATCAGCTGCCAACCGTTCGATCTCGTCGGCCTTCCCCTGTCGGGCCAGTGGAAAAGCGAGATTGCGCAGGGTCAAAGAATTCGGCGTAAGCCGATAGGCGTCACGGAATTGTTTTTCAGCGGCAGCCCAATCCTCGAACACCTGCAGGTACAGGACGGCGAGGTTGGTCGCAGCGCCATAGGCGAGCGGATAGAGGCGACGGTAGGTCCTGAGTCGTTCGAGCTGGGTATGGAACTGGTTGGACACTCCGAGGAAGTTGATCTCGTTCCACAGCCGGGTCTCCTCGGACAGGCCCGAGGAGCGGCTGTGGGCCTGCTGCATCGACTCACGGGCCAGCCGATGCTCTCCCTGAATCATGAAGGAATAGCCCAGGGCGATGTGAGCCTGGAAGAAATCGGGATCCAGCGCCAGGGCCCGTTTGAACAGTGCCACCTGTTCGTCGGGATGGGCTCCCCAGGAGCGGTTTCCGATGGCGTAGGTCTGATACGCGCGTAGTGAGCGGGTGGTCGGTCGGGGTGTTGCCGTAACCGCCTGCGGCGACTCTCCAAGGGCCTGTCTCAGATCGAGGACGATTTCGTGAATGGCGGCAAGCAGATTCTCTTCGTGAGGCACGGTCGCCGATTTCACGATGACGGGTGACGAACGTCCCGCGCGGTGGAGCCCCGCTTCGAGACGGTAGCCGTCTCCGTCCCGATCGAGGTTCCCGATCAGGAATCCAACACAATCTCCATCGAGACAGAGTCGTTCGGCGAGTTCCCGGTCGATTCGTGACGTCTCGGTGACGTTAGCCGTGGTAACGAGGGCCGCGAGCTGCAGGCCCCTGAGGACCCTGATGAAGGTGGATCGACCGAGCATCTGCTCGAACGCATCACGGATCGACGTATCGAACTCCCGCTGATCGACCCGGTTATCGAAGTCGGCGACGATGATCGACTCGCCGTTCTGGAATGCACCGGCCGGCCGCACCAGCTTCCACAGGCCGGTTCCGGCCACGGCAAGCACAACGGCCAGTACAGCGAGAAGCCCCCACACCTTGACACGGTGTCGGGTTGCTCGATCCGGGGTCACGGTCGGTGGCGTCTTGGTGGAGGCGCCCTTGGTCGGTGCGGTCTGCTGATCGAGATCCGGCGCCCGCCTCAACTTCTTGAGATCGATGGCCAGCTGATCCGCATGCTGATACCTGTTCAGAGGATCTTTTTCGAGACACGCAGCGACGATGCGATCCAGCTCCGGCGGCACTTCGGGATTGTGTCGCGATGCAGGCCCCGGCTCGTCGCGAATGATCGAGCTGATGAGATCGGCAGCTGTCGTCCCCTGAAACGGGGTTCTTCCGGTGACCATCTGGTAGAGAGTCGTGCCGAAACTGAACAGGTCCGATCGTGCATCGACGGACCGGCCCCGCGCCTGCTCCGGCGACATGTAGGCGGGTGTCCCGAGCATCCGTCCCTCGATCGTCAGGGCCTCGGAGAGGGTGGTCAACTGAGAGCGCCGCAGCTCCTCTCGATGTTCGACCACCTTCGCCAGCCCGAAGTCGAGAATCTTGGCGTGACCCTCCGCGGTGACCATGATGTTCTCAGGCTTCAGATCGCGGTGAATGATGTGAGCCGCGTGCGCGCAGGCGAGACCGTCGGCCATCTCCGAGGCGATGCCGAGGGCGTCACCGATTCTCATCGGCTTCCCGCCCATGACCTTGCGGAGGCTCCTTCCCTCCACAAGCTCCATGACGATGAAGACGATGCCTTTGTCCTCGTCGACTTCATGAACTTGAGCAATGTTCGAGTGGTTGAGCGCGGCGGCCGTGCGTGCTTCGCGCAAGAATCGCTGACGCCGTTCCCTGTTGGCGACCAGGTCAGGCG
>JAPUIN010000205.1 GCA_027297005.1 Acidobacteriota bacterium | reverse complement strand
AGCCAGTCCAGGCGGATGGCGAACAGAAGGATGAGCAACGGACCAAGCCAGAAGCTGGGCATGGAGAGGGCCACGACGGAGCCGACCGAAGTGAGCCTATCGATCGCCCCGCCTGGATGCAGGGCCGAGGCGATCCCGGCCGGCAGCGACAGGGTCGCGGCGACGATCATGCTTGCCAGCGCGAGCAGCAGGGTGGCCGGGAGCCGTTGTGCGAGCAGACTGGAGACCGGATCTCTGTAGCGCAGTGAGATCCCCAGGTCACCGCGGAGAAGGCCTCCCAGGAAACCGATGTACTGCAGTCCGAGCGGACGGTCGAGTCCAAGACGATGGCGCAGATCCTCGACGTCGCCGGTGCCCGCACCGGCGCCGAGCATGACCTCGACCGGGTCGCCGGGGATGAGGTGGATCAGGGAGAAGATGAGGGTCGCGACGCCGAGCAGGAGCGGCACGACGAGGAATATTCTGCGAAGGAAGTACCCGCTCAACGATTCACGCTCCGTGAACCGGGAATGATCCCCGGCCGCCTCCGGTTCTGTCAATCGTGGGAAGGGTGGCTTCCTTGACGCCGCGATCCCCGTTTGTTAAATTAAGTTTTGCACGAAATGAGGCTTCGTAAATATGAATTGCTCTAAGGGTTTCAAGATCGTAATCGCCGCGCTTCTCGGCACCCACCTGATCGCGGCCGCCGCACCGGCCGTGGCGGGGAAGAAGGGGGGTTCTCCCGCGGTGGAGGGAGCCGCAGGCGTCACCTTGGAGATGGTCCTGGAGAGGTTTGACCATGCCCAACGCGAGACCGATACCATGGTCGCCGACTTCACCGAGCGCAAGGATCTCAACCTTCTTGCCGAACCGCTGGTCTCACGCGGCGAATTCTTCTTCAACCGTCCCAACCAGGTGCGCTGGGAGTACACCGAACCGGAGCACAAGGTCTTCGTCATCACGGAGAAGAGGTATATCGCCTACTACCCCGCCGCGAAACGGGCCGAAGAGGTGCAGATTAAGAAGTTCATCGGGAAGAGGCTCTTTCGATTTCTGGGTGTCGGGCAGTCGATCGAGGACCTGGCGAAATACTACGAGTTTCATCTCGGCGAGTCGAATGATCTGCCCGACACGTACCTCCTCGTCCTCACGCCACGAAAGAAACGGATCCGGGAGAGTGTGGCATTCATGAAAATCTGGGTCGACGCCAAGACTTTCCTGCCGCGCCAGGTCGCCTACGAGGAGAACGACGGTGATTCGACGCTGCTGACGTTTCACAACCTGCGAGTGAACGTCGACGTCGCCGCGCACCGGTTTCGCGTCGATCTCCCCCCCGACGTGAAGGTTTCTGCGACCTTCAATGGATTCTCCCTCGGTCAGCAGAGTTTCTAGGCGCCTCTCCGCGACGGTCTCGTGAACCCCGAACGACACAAAAAAGCCCCCCGGTGAAGCGGGGGGCTTTCCTGATCTTCGGTCCCCCCGCCGAATCGGCGGGGGCCTTGATACCTCAGTACATCCCACCGCCCATGCCTCCGGGCATACCGCCACCAGCGGCGGGCTTGTCCTTCTCGGGGATCTCGTGCACGAGTGCCTCGGTGATCAGCATCAGACTCGCGATGCTGGCCGCGTTTTCCAGCGCGGTGCGAACCACCTTGGTCGGGTCGATGATCCCGGCATTGAACATGTCGACCCACTTGCCGTGATAGGCGTCGAAGCCCTGTGACCCCTTATCCTTGGCCTGCGCCACGATGATCGATCCCTCGAAACCGGCGTTGGCGCTGATCTGACGCACCGGCTCCTCGAGTGCGCGCCGGATGATTTTGATTCCGGTCTGGATGTCCTCGTTCTTCTCCTTCATCCTGTCCAGAGCAGGAATAGCACGCACCAGGGCCATGCCGCCACCGGGGACGATCCCCTCCTCGACGGCCGCCTTGGTCGCATGCATCGCGTCCTCGACGCGGGCCTTCTTTTCCTTCATCTCGGTCTCGGTGGCCGCACCGACCTTGATGATGGCGACACCACCGACCAGCTTGGCGAGACGCTCCTGGAGCTTCTCACTATCGTAATCGGAGGTGGTCTCCTCGATCTGGGCGCGAATCTGCTTCACTCGCCCCTCGACGTCGGCGCGCTTCCCCTTCCCCTCGACGATCGTGGTGTTGTCTTTGTCGGCGCTGATCTTCTTGGCCTGGCCGAGGTCCTCGATCTTGACGTTCTCGAGCTTGATCCCGAGATCCTCGGTGATGCAAGTGCCACCGGTGAGGGTCGCGAGGTCCTCCAGCATCGCCTTGCGGCGATCGCCAAAGCCCGGCGCCTTGACGGCAGCGACGTGCAGCGTGCCACGCAGCTTGTTGACCACCAGCGTGGCCAGCGCCTCACCCTCGATGTCCTCGGCGACGATGATCAGCGGCTTGCCGGTCTTGGCCACCTGCTCGAGCACCGGGAGCAGATCGCGCATGTTGGAGATCTTCTTCTCGTGGATCAGCAGGTAGGCGTCCTCGACGGCGCATTCCATCCGCTCGGAGTCGGTGAC
>JAPUIN010000204.1 GCA_027297005.1 Acidobacteriota bacterium | reverse complement strand
ACCATATCCTCCGTGGGTCAGGAGCCCATCGACCCCCTGATCCTCGTCGGCACGGCGTTGCTGCTGATCGGGCTGGGGTTCAAGGTGGCGGCCGTGCCGTTCCACTTCTGGGCGCCCGACGTCTACCAGGGATCGATGGCGCCGGTCGCCGGGTTCATGGCGGCCGGGACCAAAGCGGCGGCGTTCGCGGCGCTGGTGCGGGTCCTGTCGGTGGGGCTGGGGGACGTGGCGATCCGCGAGCACTGGATCGCTGTCCTCTCCGTCCTGGCGATCCTGACGATGATCCTCGGCAACGTCGTCGCCCTCGCGCAACAGAACATCAAGAGGATGCTGGCCTACTCGAGCATCGCCAACGCAGGTTATCTGCTCGTCGCCGTGGCGGCCTCCGGCCGCACGGGGGAGGGGGCGTCGGTCGTCCTCTTCTACCTGGCGATCTACGCCTTCATGACGATCGGGGCGTTCGCGGTCGTCGCCCTTCTCTCCCGCTCCGGCGATGCTGGCCAGGGCACTTCGATCACCGACTACGCCGGGCTCTCGAAGCGGCGACCGGCCGTGGCGGCCGCCATGGCGCTCTTCATGCTTTCGCTCACCGGCATTCCTCCGACCGGCGGCTTCATGGGCAAGTTCTACATCTTCAAGAGCGCCTTCGATGCCGGGATGTATGGTCTGGCGATCGTCGGGGTCCTGGCATCGGTCGTGGGGGCGTTCTTCTATTTGCGCGTCGTCGTGCAGATGTACGTGCGCGATCCGGGCGCTGACCCGGTGCCGATCATCCTGACCCCGGTCGAGACCCTCGGCATCGCCATCGCCTGTGCCGGCACCCTCTGGATCGGTCTCTTCCCGACCGGCCTGCTCGACCTCGCCGCCGGCCGCCTCTAGCGACCATCGCAGCGCTCCACGATCCGCCCCGCAATGGGGCAGGACTCGCGGACACCCCGGAGGGGCGGAACGTGGAGCGCGCATGCTTGACGACCGCCGGGGCAGTCATTACAGTCTGACCTTGTGAAACGAGTCACAAGATTGCGGCGGGGTGGCCGCCGGCGGGCGCGTTCCGGGGACCGCGGTTCCGGGGTCTCCGACCTCACGACCGAGCGGCTGTCGGTCTATCTGAGGTGCCTCGATGATCTGATCAGGTCGGGAGTCGAGACGGTCTCCTCAAAGACTCTGGCCGAGCAGTATCATCTTAATTCGGCACAGATCCGGAAGGACCTGGCTTGCTTCGGAGAGTTCGGGGTGCGCGGGGTTGGCTATGCCGTGGCCGATCTGAAGAAGAATCTGATGCGTATCCTCGGCCTGACGCGCAACCGGAACGTCGTGATCGTCGGGGCGGGGAACCTCGGCATGGCGCTGGCCGACTACGCTGGTTTCAACCGGGAGGGGTTCTCGATCGTCGCCCTGTTCGACAGCAATCCGGCGAAGGTTGGCCGCTCGTCGCGGGGCGGCGTTCCGATCCATCACATCCGCAGTCTGCCGGGCATCGTCCGCCGAGAGAAGGCGAGCATCGCCGTCCTGGCCGTGCCGGCCGCGGTGGCGCAGCAGACCCTGGGCCGCATCGAGCGGGCGGGGATCAAGGCGGTTCTGAACTTCGCCCCGACGCGGCTGAAGGCGCGCGCCGGGCTGACCCTGAAGGGAGTTGACCTGAAGATCCAGCTGGAGAACCTGGCGTTCCACCTCTCCCACCCCGGGGGGGGCTGATGGCGCTGCGCAGCCCCCGGATCGATCCGGCCGAGATCCTGACGCACTTCCGCCGCCACCGCGGACTGCTTGGAGTCTCGAGCAAGATCCCAATCCGCGACGAGTACATCCTGAGCCTGGTCTACACGCCGGGCGTGGCCGAGCCGTGCCTGGCGATCCGCGACGATCCGTCGTCGTCCTTCATCTACACCATGCGCGCCAACGCCATCGCCATCCTGACTGACGGATCGTCCGTCCTGTCGTACGGAGACGCGGGACCGCGCGCGGCCCTGCCGGTGATGGAAGGGAAGGCGGTCCTCTTCAAGACCCTCGCCGGCATCGATGCCTTCCCGATCTGCACCAGCGAACGCGACACGGTGAAGCTGGCGCGCCTGATTCGCGCACTATCGCCGACATTCGGCGGCTTTGCCATCGAGGATATCGCGTCGCCCCGGTCGCTCGAGCTGCTCGACATCCTGCGCAGCACCAGCGTGGGGGAGCTGCCGGTGCCGTACCTGTTCAACGACATGCATGGGTCGTGCTCGATCGTCCTCGCCGCGCTGCGCAACGCGTTGAAGATCACCGACAAGAAGATCGACGGGATCAAGGCCGCGATCACCGGGGCCGGCGGGGCTGGCATCAGCGTGGCGCGTTTCCTGCGCACGGCCGGGGTGCCGGAGATCACGTTGTGCGACCGGCACGGTATCCTGTGGGAGGGGCGGCCGGAGGGGATGAACCGATTCAAGGAAGAGGCGGCCCGCGAGTTCAACCCTCGGGGGAAGCAGGGGACGATCGCCGATGCTTTGCGCGGCGCCGATCTCTTCGTCGGGCTGTCGGCGGCGCGCACGGTCGACCCCGACATGATCCGCTCGATGGCACGCGGGGCGATCGTGTTCGCCCTGGCCACGCCCGAGCCGGAGATCGGCGACGACGAGGCGGCCGAGGCCGGCGCCGAGGTGGTGCTGACCGGTGGCGTCAACTATCGCCACGGTCTGAACGTGGCGCTCGCCTTCCCGGGAATCCTGCGGGGCGCCATCGACGCCGGCGCGCCCCGGATCCACGATTCGATGCTGATCGCGGCGGCGGACGCCATCGCGTCGCTCATCCCCGACAAGGAGCTCGGTCCCGACCGGATCGTCCCGCGCGTGCTCGATCTGCGGGTCGGGCCGGCCGTCGCCGAGGCGGTGGCGAACGCCGCGGTCGTCGCCGGCATCGCGCGCGACAACGTCGATCCCGAGTACATCGGTGAGCGGACCAAGCACCTGGTATACGAGGGGGAGTCGGCCCTGATCGATCATGCGTTCACCAGCGATAAGAAGACACTGCAGGACGAGGCGCTCGAGTTGCGGCGCCGTTACCACGGCGCGATCGAGGTGGTCAGTAAGTTTCCGCTGAAGGATGAACACACGCTTCTCATCATGGCTTCACCCGGCGTCGCCTCTCCCGTGCGCGAGATCATGAAGGACCCGCTCAAGGTGTGGGAGTACACCACCAAAGGCAACCTGGTAGCGGTGGTCACCGATGGTTCGGCTGTGCTGGGGCTCGGCAACATCGGCGCCGCCGCCGCGCTGCCGGTCATGGAAGGAAAGTGCGTGCTGTTCAAAACCTTCGGCGGCATCGAGGCGATGCCGATCTGCCTCGGGACGCAGGACACCGAGGAGATCATCGATCTCGTCAAGGCGCTCGAGCCGGGCTTCGGCGGCATCAACCTCGAGGATATCGCCGCGCCGCGCTGCTTCGAGATCGAGCGTCGGCTGCGCCTCGAGACCGGCATCCCGATCTTCCACGATGATCAGCACGGCACGGCGATCGTGGTCCTCGCCGGGCTGCTCAACGCGCTACGCGTCATCGGGCACGGCATCGCCGACGCCTCGATCGTGATCAACGGCGCCGGTGCCGCGGGGATCGCGGTGACGCGACTGCTGCTCCAGGCCGGCGCGAAGGACATCGTCCTGTGTGACACGAAGGGAACTCTGCTGCCCGGCCGCGCCGGGATGAACCCGGAGAAGGAACGGATCGCGCAGCTGACCAATCCGGATCGGATCAAGGGGGGCCTGAAGGAGGCGCTGAAGGGGAGGCACGTCTTCATCGGGCTGTCGCGGCCGAATGTCCTCACCCCCGCCCTCGTCCTGGTCATGGCCAAGAGCCCGGTGATTTTCGCGCTCGCCAATCCGCAGCCGGAGATCCTGCCGGACGCCGCCCGCTCGGCCGGAGCCGCCATCGTGGCGACCGGGCGCTCCGACTTCGAGAACCAGATCAACAACGCCATTGCCTTCCCGGGGGTGTTCCGGGGGGCTCTCGATGCGGCGGCCCGCAATATCAACCATGCGATGGAGATCGCAGCGGCCCACGCCCTGGCCGATCTTGTTCCGGATTATGAACTCTCACCTTCCTACATACTCCCCGGGGCCCTTGATTTCCGTGGAGCCCCGGAGGTGGCCGCGGCCGTCGCCCGGGCGGCCATCGATTCGGGGGAAGCCCGCCGCCGCGTCGATCCCCGGCAGGTGCTGGAGAACACCAGGGATTATCTGTACGGAGGGACGCTCCGTGCCCTTCCGGGGGAGCCGATCAACGACGCGGCCTCCACGACCCCCAGGAAGAGCTGACAGCCGGCCGTCCGGGACAGGTGAGGCAGGCTGGCTGCCGGAGCTTACATCCTCTCCCTCAGATCGCCGGGTCGCCAGCCCCGAAATCGCGGTCGGACCCGGTTTGGGTGCGCCTTCCCACCCCGTCGACGTCTGGCTTTCCTCCCGGCCCTTATGGTAAAAAGGTACTGTTTCCAGCAAGTAA
>JAPUIN010000203.1 GCA_027297005.1 Acidobacteriota bacterium | reverse complement strand
CGTATCCTCGCATTGACGCTATAAGTCTGACGCTATAATGGGCGCTTCGCGGGGCGGTTCCCGCCGGGAAGAAATGCAAGGGAAGATGGTGAAGCCTGCCACGCTGGTGGCGAGCGCGCTGATACGGTGCCTGCGCCGCCTGATCCGCTGGCGATGGGTGCACGAGGAGATCGTCCTGGATCTCCATCGTCGGCGCCAATCCTACGTGCACGCCTTCTTTCATGATCAGCTCCTGATGATGACCTACTCGTATCTCGGACACCGTTTCGGACGACGGCTGGCGGTCCTCAGCAGCCGGCATCGCGATGGGGAATACGTCGCCCAGACGCTCGAGCGGTTCGGGCACCTGATGGTGCGCGGTTCTTCGGGTGGAGGGGCGGTGGCCGGGCTCAGGGAGATGATCCGCCACCTCAGGGCAGGTCTGGACGCGGCGTTTGCCGTTGATGGCCCGCTCGGCCCCCGGCATCGGGTGCAGATCGGAGTGATCGAGGCGGCCCGCCTGGGGGAGGCCCCGATCGTTCCGGTCGTCTTCGCATCTTCTAAAAAAAAACTTTCCGTTCCTGGGACGCCTTTCAGATCCCCTTTCCTTTCACCCGAGGAGTCTTCCTGTACGGTGAGCCGATCGTGGTGCCTCCCGGCGCCAATCGTTCCGTAATGAAAGAGATGCGCTCGCTTCTGGAGCGCCGCCTCGAGGAGCTGACCGCGCGAGCCGAGGATCTGGTGTCGCGTCGGGGCGCTCCGCCGCGCGGCGGGGACACGGGTCATTGAGCTCAGCTTCTCCTCGTGTCCTGATTGTCGCTGGTGAGGCCTCCGGCGACTTGTACGGAGGCCTGCTGATGCGCGCGATGCAGCGCGAGGCCGCCGTGAGTTTTCAGGGCATCGGGGGCCCCGCGATGCTCGCCGCGGGGCTCGAGCCGATCGCCGACGCAAGGCTCCTGGGGGTGACGGGCCTGTCGGAAGTGCTGTTCAGCCTGCGATCCATCTGGGCCGCGTACCGTAGGGCTGGCGCCATCGTGGAGGACCCGGCACGGCGTCCCGATCTCGTCCTCCTGATCGACTACCCCGATTTCAATCTGAGGCTGGCCCGTCTGGCGAAGCGAGCGGGGGTCCCGGTCCTCTACTTCGTCAGCCCGCAGATCTGGGCCTGGCGGGCGGGCCGGATTCGGGTGATCGCCGAGCGTGTTGATCGCATGCTGGTCATCCTGCCGTTCGAGGAGGAGATCTACCGGCGCGCAGGGGTCGAGGTCGAATTCGTCGGACATCCGCTCGTCGATCGAGTGCGGCCGAGCCGCTCGCGCGAGCAGGTGCTCAGGCCGCTCGGTCTCGATCCAGGCCGTCCGACCGTGGCGCTGATGCCGGGGAGCCGCCGCAACGAGATCGGAGCCCTGCTGCAGCCGATCATCGGCGCCGCCCGTCTCCTCAAGGAGGAGTTCGGCGATCTCCAGTTCATTCTGCCGGTGGCGCCAACCCTCGACCGCGGGGCGCTGCAGGAGGCGGTCGATCGTGCGTCGGAGAAAAGCCGTCCGTCTCAGCGTGGCGGTTATGCTTCGGATCGACCGGCGGGCCGTGATCCAAAGCCGGCACCGCTCCTTTTGGAGGGGGATCGCTACGATCTGATCGCAGCGTCCGATGCCGCCATCGTCGCATCCGGTACGGCCACGCTGGAGACGGCGCTGCTCGAGGTCCCGATGGTGATCGTCTACCGTGTCAGTCCGTTCTCGTACGCCCTGGCCAGGCGTGTCTCCAGCGTTCCGCACATCGGAATGGCGAACCTGATCGCCGGGCGTCGGGTCGTGCCGGAGTTGGTCCAGGAGGAATGCAGACCGGAGAGGATCGCCGCGGAGGCGCGACGCATCCTGACCGATCCCAGGTTGCCGAGACGATGCGCCGCGAGCTCGGCGGGGTTCGCGCGCGGATGGGTCCAACGGGCGCGATCGGACGGGTGGCCGAGGTCGGCTGGGGTATGATCGGCGCCGTCGGGGGCGGGATAGGCGCGGAAAGCCCCCTCGGCGGGCGGGGGGGAGCGTGAGCGATCAGCACACGCAGATCAAAAGCATGACCGGATACGGTCAGGGGGGATCCGACAGAAACGGTGCCCGCCTGGAGGTGGAGCTCCGCGGGGTCAACCACCGCTACTTCGATCTGAAGCTGCGGCTCCCATCCGCGCTCGCCCCGTACGAGGCCGAGGTCCGGAAGAGGGTGCAGAAGCGCGTCCGGCGCGGCCGCATCGACATTGCCGTGACCCAGGTTCCTTCCAGGCCGCCGTCCTACCGCGTCGAGGTCAACAGCGGGCTGATCCGCGGATACCTCGAGGCGGCCGGCGCGCTGAAAAAGGAATTCCGGCTGCGCGGATCGCTCGAGCTCCGGTCGATCCTCGGTCTGCCGGGCGCGATCTCGATCCAGGAGGAGTCGTCACTCGGCGCAGAGGTGCTGGGAGAGATGCTGTGGCAGTCCCTGGGACAGGCCCTGCAGGCCTATGAGACGATGCGCACCGAAGAGGGGCGGCGCCTGGCGGTGGATATCCACGAGCGACTCGCCATGATCGCGAAGGACGTGCGGGAAATCGAGCAAGCGGTCGAGGGATTGCCCGCGGCGTATACGGTGAAGATCAAGGAGAGAGTCGCGAGATTGCTGGAGGGTCAGCGCGAGCTCGATCCCTCCCGCCTGGCTCAGGAAGTGGCGCTCCTGGCGGGCCGGGTCGACATCACGGAGGAGATCGTGCGGCTCCTGGGGTACCTCGAGCAGGCGAGGGGGACCCTCGATGGAAAGCCCGGCCCGGTCGGAAAGGAGCTCGACTTCGTCATGCAGGAGATGAACCGGGAGGCGAACACGATCTCCTCCAAGTCGGAGTCGCTCCCGATCTGCCAGGCGGCGCTTCGGGTTCGATCTGCGGTTGAGAAGATCCGCGAGCAGGTGCAGAATGTCGAATAGTGGCGAGGGCGTCGCGGCGAGCGCGCAGGGAACGGTCTTCGTGGTCTCGGCGCCGTCCGGAGCCGGCAAGACGACTCTCTGCCGTCGGCTGATCGCTGAGCTCGACGGCATCGATTTTTCGGTCTCGTTCACGACCCGTCCCCCGCGAAGGGGAGAACAGGATGGAACCGATTATCACTTCGTCTCACGCGAGGAGTTCGAGAAACGAATCGCGGCAGACGAGTTCGTCGAGTGGGCGGTCGTCGCTGATCAGCAATACGGCACCTCCGCCCGCGCCATCCGCGAGGCCGCGGCCGGCGGACGCGACATCCTTCTCGATCTCGACACGCAGGGAGCGGAGAACATACGCCGGACGATCGCGGACGCGATTCTCATCTTCATCCTGCCGCCCGGACGGTCCGCCCTCAGGGAGCGGCTGGGGAAGCGCGGTACTGATACGGCCGAGGATGTCGAGAGGCGTCTCGGCCTGGCGGCGGACGAGGTCCGCAAGTCGCCGCTTTACGACTTCGTCGTTCTCAATGATGACTTCGAGACGGCGTATGACGAGCTTCGATCGATCGTGGTTGCCGACCGCAGCCGGCAGATCCGCCGGGCCCGGCGCGTACGGGAGGTCGTCCTGAGGTTCGACGAGCCGCCCTGAGAAGATCCGCAGACGGGGGCACGAGGCGGGATTTCGGCGCCGGCCAGGTATCGACTACAATAGCTCCCTCGGAATGGCCGGAGCCGCCGGCACCGGCCGGAGATGGGAGGAGAAATGTTCGACACGGGATCCATCGTCAACAAGTTCGAGTTCATCACCGTGGCGGCGGAGCGCTGCAAACAACTGCAGCGTGGCGCCCGGCCGCGGATCGAGACGACCGCCATCAAGCCGGTCACCATTGCCTTGCAGGAGGTCTTCACGGGGGTCGTCGAGTACAGCTACGGGCCGTTCCCGGACGAATTGCAGGCCGAAGCGGAGGTCGGTGAGCTGACCACCGAAACCTACACCGAACAGGGGGACATTCTGGCAGGGCCGGAGCGTAATGTCTGAGCGTAAGACGGCCACGCCGAAGGTCGTCCTCGGTGTCACCGGAGGAATCGCCGCCTACAAGTCGGCGGAACTGGTGCGCGCCCTGGTCCGGAACCGGTGCGAAGTGCACGTCCTGATGACGGCCCATGCGCGTGAGTTCATCACCCCTCTGACGCTGCAGACACTTTCCGGCCGGCCCGTTTTGTCGGATGCGTGGGACCTCTCTCGGGGAGCCGATATTCAGCACATCAGCCTGGCCCGCGATCTGGATCTGCTGCTCGTTGCCCCCGCCACGGCCGATATTCTGGCGAAATTCGCGCACGGCATCGCCGACGATCTGCTGAGCACCTTTCATCTCGCGGTGCGCGGCCGGGTCGCCGTTGCCCCGGCCATGAATCTCTGGATGTGGGAGCACCCCGCCACCCAGGCCAACCTCGCGACTCTCAGGAAACGGGGGGTCCAGGTGATCGATCCCGGGGAAGGGGAGCTGGCCTGTGGGGAGGAGGGGATCGGCCGGATGGCCGAAGTCGAACGAATCGTCGCCACCGTCCTTCCGATCAACGGAAAAAAAAAGCCTCGCGGTCGCTTGAAGGTTGCCGGGTCCTCGTGACCGCGGGTCCTACCCGCGAGGCAATCGATCCCGCCCGCTTCCTGAGCAACCCCTCCACCGGTCGGATGGGCTTTGCCCTCGCCGCCGAAGCGGTTGAACGTGGCGCCGAGGTCACATTGATTGCCGGCCCCACCCATCTCCCACCGCCCAAGGGGGTCCATCTCGTCAAGGTGTCGTCGGCGGATGAGATGTTCCGGGCCTCGCTCAACCAGGCCCAGGGGGCCGATCTGATTCTCAAGGCGGCCGCGGTCGCCGACTATCGTCCGGAAGAGCGCTCACGCACCAAGCTCAAGAAGGAAGTGCTGAGGCGGCGGGAGAGTGGGGGTGAGGCGGGGGACCGCTCGATCACCCTGCGCCTGCTGCCGACTCCCGACATTCTGGAAGAGATCGGCAGGCGCAAGAAGCCGGCACAGGTGCTTGTCGGGTTCGCTGCCGAGACCTGCGATCTGAAGGCGAACGCGGTATTGAAGCTCAAGAAGAAGAATCTCGACCTGATCATCGCCAACCGGATTGGCTCGTCGGGTGAGGGGTTCGAGTCGGAGACTAACCGGGCGATTGCCGTCGAGCGGGGCGGTCGCACCACCGAGCTACCGCTCATGTCGAAGAGGGAGATGGCGCGGCTGATCCTCGATCTCTCGGAGAGAATTCTGAAGGCGCGGAGCGGCGGCCGAAGGGTTTCATGAGCGGTGTTGCTGGAGAGCGAGAGACGCTGCGGGTCTACCTGGAGTGGCTGCAGCTCGCAGGTGTGGAGGGGATCCAGGATCGGAGGAGTACGATGAGATCGGGTCGGGATGATGAGCCTGTCTCTCTTCCATCTGGATCCCCGGCTCCACCGCCCGTCGCAAAGAATGCACCGCAGAGGGGCATGGCAATCGAGCTCGGATTGTTCGGCGGGGTGAGCGAGGCGGCTCCCGCGCCGGGCCGGGGGGGGCGCAAGCAGGCTGCTGCTGTGGACTCGCCGATCCTGACGGCGAAGGCGCCCGCCGCAGGGAGTCCGGCCGAGGCCCTGCGTCTGATTCGTGAGGAGCTGGGAGACTGCACGCGCTGCGGTTTGTGTGAGAAGCGGACGCAGATCGTGTTCGGCGTCGGCAGCCCCGATGCGCGCCTCATGTTCGTGGGGGAGGGACCGGGCGCAGATGAAGACCGACAGGGGGAGCCGTTCGTCGGTCGCGCGGGTCAGCTGCTGAACCGTATCATCGCGGCGATGGGCCTGTCCCGATCCGAGGTCTACATCGCCAACGTCGTCAAATGCCGGCCACCTGAGAACCGCACCCCCCAGGCCGACGAGATCGGCACCTGCTCCCCCTACCTCTTCCAGCAGATTGCCGCAATTCGCCCGCGTGTGCTCGTCTGCCTCGGCACGCCCGCGGCGCAGACAGTATTGGGCACGCGCTCGACCATCACTCATCTCCGGGGACGTTTCCACGAGATCGCGGGGATCCAGGTCATGGCGACGTTCCACCCCGCCTATCTGCTCCGCAACCCCGCCGCCAAGAAGGATGTCTGGGAAGACATGAGACAGGTGATGGCTCTCCTGAACGCGGAGGGGTAGCGTTGATAACCGCCTCCGTCGCCGTCCCCCGTCCCATCCGACGGCTCTTCACCTACTCGGTGCCTCCCGAGCTCGCTCCCCGCTGCCGCCGCGGTGTCCGCGTCCTCGTCCCGTTCGGTCATCGGCGCGTGACCGGATATCTCCTCGAGATCGGAGAGGGGACTGAGCCCGGGGGGGACTATGTGCTCAAACCGGTCGAGGAGGTTCTCGACCCGGCCCCCATTCTCGACGATACGATCCTGGAACTGACCCGCTGGGCGGCCGACTACTATCTGGCGTCGTGGGGGGAGATGATCAGGACCGCCCTGCCCGGCATGAAGGCTGTGCTGCATAAGGTGGTCACGGTGACGCCCCGTGGCCGTCATGCGCTCGAGTCGGGGGGAGGCATTCTCCTCGACCCCTCCCTTCCAACGGTTGCCCGCGACCCGATTGCCCGGGAGGTTCTCGGGATCCTCGTCAAGTACGAGGCCGAGCCCCCTTCCGGACTGCCAATCCAGGAGCTGAGGAAGAAGATCGGGCCCCGGCTGAAGCCCTCCCTCCTCGACCGATTGCGGCGCGGGGGGCTGATCGACCTGGCGGAGCGCTCCGCTTCGACCGGCCCCCGTCCGCGCTTTGAAGAAGAGGCCATTCTGCTCGACCCGATCGATTCCGCGGGGGGGAAGACGGGGGGGGGATTCCGTCGCGGGCGGCGGCAGGAGAGGATCCTGTCCCGGCTCGCCGAGGTAGGGGGTCGGGAGGCCGTCTCCGGCCTCCTCAAGGGGACGGGCGCCACACGCGAGGCCCTCAGGGGGCTGGAACGTCGTGGCCTGATCTCCGTTCACTCCTTAGAATCCCCGCGGCGCCCCGCCAGCCTCGAACTGAGTCCGGCTCCCTTCCAGCCGCTCACCCCCACTCCGGATCAGGAATCGGCGGTCGCGACCGTGCAGGAGCTCCTCAACCAGCGCCGCTTCGCGACCTGCCTGATCCGCGGCGTCACGGGCAGCGGGAAGACGGAGGTCTATCTCAGAGGCATCGAATCGGTAATCCTGGACGGAGGGCGGGCGCTCTATCTGGTCCCCGAGATCGGCCTCACCCCCCTCCTCGCCCGCCGCCTGCGGTCCCGGTTCGGGGAGGTACTCGCCCTCCTGCACTCGGGTCTGACCGAGGGGGAGCGCTACGACGAGTGGCGCCGCATCCGCGAGGGGCGGGTGAAGGTTGTGCTCGGGGCCCGCTCGGCAGTCTTCGCCCCGCTCCCCTCGACCCGTCTGATCGTGATCGACGAGGAGCACGACGCATCCTTCAAGCAGGACGAATACCCCCGCTACAACGGTCGCGATCTCGCCCTGATGCGCGCCAAAATGAGCGACGCCGTCGTGCTGCTGGGATCGGCCACCCCCTCCATGGAGTCGTACCTGAACGCCTTGCGGGGGCGCTATCGTCTCGTGACCCTCCCCTCGCGCATCGGCTCCGCCGGCATGCCGATCGTCGAACGGGTCGACATGCGCGAGGAGTTTCGCAAGGTCGGCCGCGAGATGGTCCTTAGCCGCAAGCTGTTGCGGGCGCTCCAGGATCGCCTCGAGAAGGGTGAGCAGAGCCTCATTCTGCTCAATCGAAGGGGTTTCTCGACGTTCGTTCTCTGCCGGGCCTGCGGCGAGTCGGTCGGCTGCCATCGGTGCAGTATCACGCTGACCCTGCATCTCCGTGAGCAGCACCTCCGATGTCACTACTGCGGCGACCGCCGGCGTGTCCCGGCCGCATGTCCCGGTTGCGGCAGCGGGGAACTGCACTTCGGCGGCACCGGGACGGAGAAGCTGGAGGATCTGCTGCGCACGCATTTTCCGCAGGCGCGCATTGCGCGGATGGATCGCGACTCGATGAGTGGCCGCGGCTCGATGGAACGTCTCCTGACCCGTGTCGAGGGAGGGGAGATCGATATTCTGCTCGGCACCCAGATGAT
>JAPUIN010000202.1 GCA_027297005.1 Acidobacteriota bacterium | reverse complement strand
CCGATCCGTCGGCCCAGACGTGGAATGACCAGGACGATCACCACGGCCAACCATGCGAGGCTCAAGGACCAGCAGGTCAGCGCCAGGTGATCGCGCGCTGCAGGGGCGATCGCCCCACGACTCCGGGAGAGTGTCGTCCAGGCTGAGGTCAGGATGACTATCATGTTGGCGGCGTGAAAGATCAGGATATGCCGTGGATTGATCCATGCGAGGCGCAGCTTCCGACTCGCAAAGAAACGGAGGGCTCCGTACAGCGCCGGCCAGAGAAGGCCGGCGGCGACCGTATAGACTCCGGTCACGACCAGCACAATCGGAAGACCCGAGCCCATCCCTCTTCCGGGATTCAGGAGCGTCACGAGGAGGGCGACCACCAGGCCCCCGTAAAGGCCGGCCAGAGCCGATTGCACCACCAGCTTCGCGGAAACCATGGCCGGCGGATCGTAGCACGGGGAACCGCCGCTCCCGCGCATTGTGGACGCCTCATGCATGTGATACAGTCACAACTTGGTATGCCGCTCGACATTCCCTCCCGCGTCGTTCGCCACCAGAAGCTGAACGCCGATCATTTTGTCATTACACTCGACTGTCCCGGCGTCGCCCGGCGGGCGCATCCCGGCCAGTTCGTCATGCTGCAGGTGCGGGACGGCTCCCAGCCGCTCCTGCGGCGGCCGATGAGTATCTGCCGCGTGCTCCCCGGAAAACCCAAGCGCATCGAGATCCTGTACAAGGTCGTCGGAGAGGGGACCGCCTACCTCTCCCGCCAGCCGGTCGGTGTCATGCTGCACGTTCTGGGACCGCTCGGCCGAGGCTTCCATCTGCCCCGTCGTCGCCGGAATGCCCGTTGCCGGCCGGTCCTCGTGTCTGGCGGGGTCGGTATCGCCATCTTTCCGTTTCTCGTCGATGCTCTTGCCCGGTCCGGATGCAAGCCGCGTCTTCTCTTCGGCGCCAGATCGCGCCGGGATCTCGTCGGTTTATCGTATTTCCGCGCACGACGGATTCCGGTCGCACTGGCCACGGAGGACGGCAGCCTCGGACAGAAGGGGTACGTGACGCGGCTACTCGACCCGATTCTCGCAGAGAACGACAGCAGCGGGCCGCTCGAACTGTATGTCTGCGGACCGACGCCGATGATGCGGGCGGTGGCGGAGATGGCTCTCGGGGCCGGGGTCGCCTGCCAGCTCTCGCTCGAGGCCCAGATGCCATGCGGGATCGGAGTTTGTCTGGGGTGCGTCGTCCGCCCCGGGAAGGGGCACGAGGAGGATCCCTACCTTCGCGTCTGCACGGAGGGGCCGGTTTTCGAGGCTTCGGAGGTGATCCTGTGACGGCCGCGGGCCGGCGGCCGATCGATCTGTCCGTTAAAGTCGGACCGCTACACCTCAAGAACCCGATCCTGACGGCGAGTGGCACCTTCGGCTACGGTCTCGATTTTCTTCCCTTCCTGAAACTCTCCGATCTCGGGGGGTTCGTGACCAAGGGGCTGTCGCTGCATCCGCGGCGCGGGCACGCGCCGGCCCGCACGTGCGAGACCCCTGCGGGAATGCTGAACGCCATCGGTCTCGCGAACATCGGCGTCGACGCGTTCTTGAACGACAAGCTGCCGGAACTGCGACGGCACGAAACCGCGATCATCGCCAATGTCTTCGGTGAAACTCTGGAGGAATACGTCGCGGTCTCCCGCCGCCTCAACGGCGCGGCGGGTCTTGCCGCTATCGAGCTGAACCTGTCCTGTCCCAACACGGCGAAGGGGGGGATCGCCTTCGGCGTCTCCCCTCCCGTCATCGGCGAGGTGGTGGGGGCGGTGCGTCGCGCGGCCCCCGATCAGCCTTTGATCGTCAAGCTGACCCCGAACATCACCGACATCACCATCGCGGCCCGGGCGGCGGTCGACGCCGGCGCCGATATTCTGTCGCTCGTCAATACCTACCTCGGCATGATGATCGATCTGGATACCAGGAGGCCGATCCTCGACAACATCGTGGGGGGCCTCTCCGGGCCGGCCATCAGGCCGCTCGCGCTCTATCTCGTTCACCGCGTGCATCTCGAGGTCGGCGCTCCGATCATCGGGATGGGGGGAATAGCGAGTGCTGGGGACGCGCTCGAGTTCATGGTCGCCGGAAGCGGGGCGGTGCAGATCGGAACGGCGAACTTCGTCGACCCGGGAGGATCGGCCCGTATCGTGCGCGAGATCGAAACGTGGTGCCGGAGGCAGGGGATTTCTGCGGTGAGCGATCTCGTCGGGAGCCTGCGTCTGCCCGGGGGATCGACTCCGCCCCCCTGCGCAACCTGAACGACGTCAGGGGGCGTGGGCCGTTTCGATCCCTGAGACCTCGATCACCTCGCGCGCGGAGCCCCCGAACAGCTCACCGAGGGCCATGTAAACCTCTTCACCACTGGCCATCAGGGTCCCTTCCTGATCGAACAGAAGCAGGTGCGGAAGCGACTCCACGGCATACTGTTCAGCCACCGGCTGGGTCCAATCGACGATGTCAACCTTGCGGATCGCCAGCGCATCCGGATGGTTCGCGGCAAGGCGCTCGAGTGCCGGTGAAAGGACGCGGCAGGGCGGGCACCAGACGGCGTAGAAGTCGAACACGGTGTACTTGCCGGAGGCAAGGTGCAGCGACAGTTCAACCTCTTCACCATGCGTGATGACCTGCACGTCGGCCTGCGGGGGGACCGAGCAGCCGCAGAGCGTGGAGAACAGGCCCCCCGCCATGATCATCAGGCCGATCCTTCCGATCCGGCTCTTTCGATTCGCGCTCATGGCGCGTTATTATCCGCCACCCGCCTTCGAGCGTCAAACGGATCGGCGCGGCGCGCCTTGAAAAGGACGGGAACTTCTGTGACAATCCGCCGCATGTCAGCCGCCGATCGACTCATCGTCGCGCTCGATGTTCCCACACGAGACAAGGCTCTGTCACTGGTCAGCGCCCTGCGGCCGCGCATCGCCTTCTTCAAAGTTGGCCTGCAGCTCTACACGGCCTGCGGACCGCAGCTGGTGCGGGAGATCCTCGACGGCGGCGGCGGCGTCTTCCTGGACCTGAAATTCCATGACATACCGCACACGGTCGCTCGAGCTGCTGTCGAAGCGGCGCGGCAAGGCGTCGGGATGTTCACCATCCATCTGTCCGGCGGCCCGATCATGGCCCGCCGCACGGTCGACGAGGTCGAGGCGCATTGCCAGATCCACCGCCTGAAACGTCCCCGGATCATCGGCGTGACCGTCCTCACCAGCTTCGGGCAGGAGGATCTCGAGAGAACCGGAGTGCAGCGACCGCTCGACGAGCAGGTCCTCGCTCTCGCCGACCTCGCCCGCGAAGTGGGACTGGACGGCGTGGTCGCTTCACCGCGGGAGGTGCGCCGGGTGCGGGAGGCAAACGGCCGTGATCTGCTGATCGTCACACCGGGCATCCGGCCCGCAGGGAGCGAAAGCGACGATCATTCGCGGATTCTCACCCCGCGCGAGGCGATCGAGGCCGGCGCGGATTACATCGTCGTGGGGCGTCCGATTGTGAAGGCTGCCGATCCTCTCGAGGCGGCCGAATCGATCCTGCTTGAAATGGACGGCCTGTGAGCCGCACCCGGTCGGACAGGCTCCTGGTCATCCTATGCCTCTTCATGTTCGTGACTTTTCCCGCGATCGCCGACCAGCTGGAGCCGCACGAAGAAGGACCCCCGCTCACGAATGAGGACATCGTGCGTCTGGTCATGACCGGCACGGACGACAAGGCGATCACGGAGCTGATCGCCGAGCGCCACGTCGATTTTGAGTTGTGCTCCGAAATGGTCGCGGAGCTGCGTGCCGCCGGCGTCGGCGATGCCGTGATCAATGCGATGCGGCGGCGGCAGACCGCCATGCCCCGCCCGCACCTGGAGCCGCTGCGGCTCCCCGATCCTGAATCAACCGGCACGCTCCTCGTCTCATTCTCCGGCCCGCCCGATGATGCCGACAAGGCGGAGCACTCTGTGATCGCCGCGAAGACCCTTCCGAAGGGGGCGCCTGTGGCGCGCGGCGTGGAGGTCGGGCTCGTGGATGACCTCGCCCTCGCCGTCATCTGCACAACCGCCTTTCACGTGCCCGATCACTGGGACACGCGCTCCCCACTCGACGGCGCCCCGCGCCATGCGGTGCTCCTATTTGAAGCCGGGGTGGCGACCGCAAACAAGAAGGGGTTTGAGATCCTCTACCTCGATTATGCTGAGGAGTATCGCATTGACGTCCCCGAGGGAAACCACGCCCTCCAGTTCATCGTCGCCGGTCACCATCTCGGCTCGGGCGCTTGGCGGCTTCTCGCTGCAGACGGCGCCGATGTTTCGATCGCCGAGGGACGGGTCACGCCGATCACACTCGAGGCGAGAAGCCGATTGCACGGCAACTATCGGACCGGCTTCGGTCTCGACGTCGCATGGTCGGTCGTCTCGGTCGGGTCGCCCGACGAACCCCTCACCGGGAGGGGGCCGTGAGCCCGGCGAACGAACACCCCAAGGTCAGCCTCCTTCTGGCCGGCGGCGGGATCACCGGCGCCATGTACGAGTTCGGCGCTCTTCAGGCGCTCAACCATTTCTTCGCCGGCACTTACTCGGTCAACGATTTCGACATCTACGTCGGCACGAGCGCCGGGGCCATCGTGGCCGCGCTCATGGCCAACGGCGTTCCGCCCGGGGAGGTCGGCCGATCGATCATCCACAACAGGGACGACCTGTTGAACTTCAAACAGGAGGACATTCTGGCCCTTGATTGGGGCGAGCTGAAGGCCTCGATCATGAAAGTGATCCGGATGATCCCCTCCCTGGTCCGTTTTTACCGCCGGAACCCGAAATTATTCTCGCTCGCCCGGCTCCTCTACACGCTGGAGGAGAACCTCCCGCCCGGGCTGTACACGCTGAGCCACTACCAGAGGTACCTGAGTCGCCTGCTGTCACGCCCCGGCCTGGTCAACTCATTCGCCGAACTGAAGCGTGAACTCTACATCCCCTCCGTTCACCTCGACACCGGAGATCGGATCCTGTTCGGGACGGAGGCATGGCGGGACATTCCGATCTCCGACGCCATCGCGGCCTCCTCCGCCCTGCCGCTTTATTTCCAGCCGGTTACGCTCCGCGGCATGGATTTCGTCGATGGAGGTGTCGGCGGCGTCGCGCACGTCGATCTACCGATCTCACTCGGATCGAGGCTTCTGATGGTCATCAACCCGATCATCCCGATCCGGAATGAAGAGGGTGTGGTCTGCATTCCCACGTTTTCCGGGCACTGCGCCCGCATCCGTGAGAAGGGGATCACCGTCGTCGTCGATCAAACCCAGCGGATCTCGGCTCGGGCCAAGCTTCAGATGGGACTGGAGCGCGTCCGGGCGCAACATCCTGAGGCGCAAATTTTTCTCATCGAGCCCCACTCGAGCGATTCAATCCTGTTCATGGAGAACATCCTCAACTACGGATCGCGCGTCGCGGTGCTCAACTACGGCTACCGTTCCACCGCCCGGCAATTTCGGGCCGATTTCGACTCGTACCGTCGGGCATTCGCTGTTCACGGCATCCGTGTCTCCCTCGACAGCCTGCGAGAGGATGATCCGTGGGAATCATCCTCCACGCTGGCAGTCCCCCCGATCGTGTCCGGCCGGGCCGGGCAGCCTGACGAAGGCGCCGGGGCCGAATCGGCCGACACCGCTGCCTGAGCCCCTGCGGTTCCAGCCGCCCTGCCTCCCGACGGCGGGGTGGAGCCCGGCCGAACGGTTGCTCACGCTGCTGTCGAACATTAGATTCAGGTCTGGTGAGTTCGTCGCCTGTGGAGCCAGCGTGGAGAATGTTCGTGATCTCGATCTTCTGATCGCCACCCATCATCCGATCATCACCATCGAGAGCCCCGAGGAGGACCGGGTGCGTTCCCGCATGCAGGATCTGGCAGCGCATTCGGGCCTTCCCCTGTTCGAATGGAAATCGACCCTGGGACTCAAGCGCATCGGCACCGACAACTCTCTCTACGACACCGCCGATCCGCTCACGGCATTGCGCGCGGTGCACGAGATGAAGACGGAGGCTCTCTATCTTTTTCACGACCTCCAGAAGTACTTCGAGGACCCGAAGATTCTCAGGGCACTGCGTGATATTGGAACCGCGTTCGGTCGCGACCAGCGCGCTCTCGTCCTGTGCAGTCCGCAGATTTCGATCCCTTCCGATCTGCAGACTTGCACCACGTTGATCCACATGGAGCTTCCCACGGTCAGGGAACTCAAGCAGTTGATGGTTCGGACCCTCCGGAGCCTGGGGGCGCCGAAGCGGATCAAGGTGAACCTGACGATGCCCGAGCTCGATCAG
>JAPUIN010000201.1 GCA_027297005.1 Acidobacteriota bacterium | reverse complement strand
TGGCAGAGGGAGATCGAGAAGTGCCATGGTTGCGGCGCCTGCCAGAACTACTGCCCGGTTGCCGTGGAGACGAAAGATGAGGCGGCGACCGCGCGCGCCAAAGCGAACCTCCTGCGCGCGGTGATCTCCGGCCGGCTCGATCCGGGTGTGATCACGACGCCCGGTTTCAAGGCGGTCATGGATCTCTGTGTCAATTGCCGGCTGTGCCACTCCGAGTGCCCGACGGCGATCGACATCCCTGGCATGGCTGTTCTCGCCAAGGAGATTTATGTCCGCTCCCACGGCAAACGGACCCCCGATCGGCTTCTGACGGCAGGCCAGCCGATCCTGCGCCTCGGCTCGCTGTTCGCTCCGATCGCCAACGCGGCCTTGAAGTCGCGGCCGCTGCGCCGAGTCATTGCGGCCTTCTCGGGGGTCGCATCGCGGCGCGTCATGCAACCGTTCGCAAGTGCTCCGCTGCAGACGCGTGTCCCCTCGACCGATCCCGAGGGGAGGAAGGTCGCCTATTTTCACGGTTGCTTTGGCGGCTTCCAGGATCTGCAGGGGGAGGGCCGCGCTGCCGTCGAACTCCTCGAGCGGCTGGGATGCTCGGTCGCCATTCCCCCGCAGGAGTGCTGCGGCATTGCCGCGATCACCTACGGCCATCTCGACGACGTCCGCCCCGCTGCTCAACGCAACGTCGAGACGCTGCTGGACTTCGTCCGGCGTGGCTACACTGTCGTGTACAGCGCCCCTTCATGCGGACTCGCGCTCGTGGAGGATTATCCGCGACTCCTCGGCACCCCGCAATCCGAGGTCCTGGCGCGGCATCTCAGGGATCTACACGGGTACGTTCTGGAGATGCTCGAGGCTGACGAGGCTCTGCGCTCCCGTCTCCGGCCGGTCCCGCTGCGCGTCACCTACCACAACCCCTGCCACCTTCAAGCGCGCGGCATGGGAGATGAGGTGGTGCGCCTGCTCAGGATGGTGCCCGGTGTCGAGGTGGTTCCGATCGGCGAGGATCATTGCTGCGGGATCGCGGGAACTTTCGGCATGAAGGAGAAGAATTTCGACCTGTCGATGCGCATGGGGCGGCCGTTGTTCGAAAGCATCGATCGCACCGGTGTGAGCGTCGTGGCGACCGGGTGCGGGACGTGCAAGATGCAGATCGAGCAGGCCACGGATCTTCCCGTCGTGCATCCGATCGCGGTCGTGCGCGACTCCCTCAGGGGCTGAACCCGGCTGCGCCGGCGGTGAGGATGCGTCGGGATCGCGACTCCTTGACTTTGCGGAACCCCTGGCCTATATTCCCCCGCTCCGCTCGCAGAGCCTGACCCGCAGGCGTCGTCTCGACGGCGCTGCGCTCCCGTCAAGGATGAGGGATGCCCAACGATCGTTCCATGACGCCACGCATCGACCCGCAGGCCTGGGTTGCACCGGGCGCGATGGTCGTGGGTGACGTCGAGATCGGCCGCGACGCGTCGATCTGGTTTCATGCCACTGTCAGGGGAGACGTGGCCCCGATCGCGATCGGCGTGGGAAGCAACATTCAGGATGCCTGCGTCGTGCATGCCGACCACGGGGTGCCGACCGACATCGGTGCGTCGGTGACGGTAGGGCACGGAGCGATCGTGCACGGTTCGATCATCGGTGACAACGTGCTCGTCGCGATGGGCTCCATCTTGTTAAGCGGCTGCCGGGTGGGACGCGATTCGTTGATCGGGGCAGGAGCGGTGCTTGCGGAGGGGACGGAGGTGCCGGAGGGTTCGCTCGTACTCGGGGTGCCAGGTCGTGTCGTCCGCCCCCTCCGGCCCGATGAGATCGAGAGGGTGAGGGAGAACGCGCGAACCTACATGGAGCTCACACGATCCTATCGGGAGGGCGCCATACCGGTCCCAGGGGCGGGAGGATGACCAAGAAAGACCAGGCCCTCATTGCGGAGGCGGCGAAACGCCTGCGCCCATTGCTTCGCTCCGCCCGGATGGCGGTGCTGTGCACCCATATCACACCGGACGGTGATGGGATCGGTGCCGAGATTTGCCTGCATCGCCACCTGACCGCAACCGGTATCGAAGCCCGCATCCTGAACACGGAGCCGCTCCCCGAGCGCTATCTTTTCCTGGATCCCGATGGCGACGTGAAGGTGTTCGACGAGGCCCAGCACGGTCGCTTCGTCCGTGAGGCCGACCTGATCTTCATGCTCGACAATTCGGCCGTGACCCGGATGGGGTCGCTCGAGGATGCGATCCGGGCGTCGCGGGCGACGAAGGTCTGCATCGATCACCACAACGTCATCGAGCCGTTCTGGACAGTCAACATCATCGACGAAGAGGCGTGCGCGACCGGGGAGTTGATCTTTCAGATCATCAAGGCGCTCGGGGGGCGACCGGATCTGCGCGCTGCGCAGGCCGCCTACGTGTCGATGGTGACCGACACCGGATACTTCCGTTACTCGAAAACTTCACCACGCTGCCACGAGGCGGCGGCCGAGATGCTCACTGCCGGCGTCAATACACAGCGCGTTTACCAGGAGGTGTTTCAGCGCTCTACCGCAGGGCTCGTCAGACTTTCCGGTGTCGCGTTGTCGACTCTGAGGCTCGAGGAGAGCGACCGTCTCGCCTGGATCATGCTGACCCTGGAACAGATCCGTGCCTGCCGGGCGGAGATGGAAGATACGTCCGACGTCATCAATGAACTGCTCTCCATCGACGGCGTAAGGGTCGCGGCGCTGTTCAAGGAGCAGGAGAACGGACGAGTCAAGCTGTCGTTCAGGAGCAAGGGGGGCCTGGATGTGAACCGACTCGCCGCCAGTTTTGGAGGAGGGGGACACACCAATGCCTCCGGCGCGGTGATCGAATCGACCCTTGACGACGCGGTGCGGGATATTCTGCCGGCCTGCCGGAGACTCCTCCAGGCCGAGCCGTGAGCACCGCGCCGCGCACCCCGCCCGGCGACATCACCCTTCCACCACTCGTCCTGACCTGCCGCCCCGCGTGGCGGATTAGTTTTCTTTTTTCCGCGACCTCTCTGATGGTGATCGGCATAGCCGGCCTGGCCGATCGATTCAGGGCCGGCGCGGACGACGCCATTCCGATCGCTCTGTCCGCGGTGCTCATCATGGTGGGTTCCGGATGCGCCTATTTCGCCGCACGTTACTGTCTCGCCCGGCTGAGCCTTGACGAACAGGGATTCCGCCTCGTGGGGCCGCTCTCGCACGATGAGGTCCGCTGGAATGCGGTCGTGCGCTGGGAGAGCCGCACGGCACCCATCGGTCCCGATGTGGTGCGCATCGTGCACGGCCCCGGCGAACGGCGCCTGTCGATCCCGCTCATTTATCACGACAGCCACGCGCTCGTGATCGGGCTCGGACAGGGTCATTTTCCGGATTATTGAAGCGATGGAGCTAGGAGCCTAGGGGAGTCGCCTGAGCGGCTGGAAACCGAGTGCCTCCATGAAGATGTCATTGAAATCGACCCGCCTCGTCGGCCAGTCGCTCAATAATCCCGTTGAGACTGGATGCAGCCAGCCGCTGCAGCTCCTGAAGCCCTTCGGGATGCCTCATGGTGTGCGAGGTGCGCGAAAGAACGTCCCTTCCTCAACGCACCCTTAAAATACGGCGGACGTCGG
>JAPUIN010000200.1 GCA_027297005.1 Acidobacteriota bacterium | reverse complement strand
AAGCTCCTTCATCGATGCCGCCTCCAACCGATCCTCCTTGGATTGCTCTTCGTCCTACCGGACCGTCGCTCGGCCCGCGCCTGTTAACGCTTGGAAAACTGGAACCGGGCGCGCGCGCCCTTCTGTCCGGGCTTCTTGCGTTCCTTCACTCGGGCGTCGCGAGTCAGGTAACCGGCCGTCTTCAGCCGGGCCCTGAGCCCATCGTCGAATATCACAAGGGCGCGGGCAATCCCGTGACGAATCGCGCCCGCCTGCCCGGTCTCGCCTCCACCGCAGACGTTGACCAGCACGTCGAACCGATCCTGCAACTCAAGGATGACCAGAGGCTCCCGCGCTATACGCTTCAGCGAATCGGTATGAAAATAGGATTCGAGCGGGCGCCGGTTGACCGTCACCTGCCCGGCGCCGGGTCGCAGGTAAACCCGCGCAGTCGATGATTTGCGTCGTCCTGTGCCGTAAAACTGCTCCGTGGTCATGCTCCTCCCGATCCGTCCCTCAGGCGGGGATCGTGATTTTCTCCGGCTGCTGGGCCTCGTGCGGGTGCTCGGGGCCGGCGTATACTTTGAGTTTCTTTCCGAGGCTCTTTCCGAGCGGCCCCTTCGGCAGCATTCCCCGGACCGAACTTTCGATGATCCTGTCGGGATGCTCCTGCAGCATCCGGGCTGCCTCGACCTCCTTCAGCCCGCCCGGGTAGCCGGTATGCCACCGATATTTTTTCTGTTCCAGCTTGCGTCCGGTCATCCGCACCTTGGAGGCGTTCACCACGACGACGAAGTCTCCCGTGTCGAGAGAAGGCGTGTATTCAGGGCGGTGCTTCCCCATCAGCGCACGCGCCACGAATGTCGACAGCCGACCGAGGATCGCGCCGTCGGCGTCCACCAGGAGCCACTTACGGTTCACCGTGGATGCCTTCGCGAAGGTGGTCTTCATCATCCTCAATCCCCGTCTCCGGGCAAGGTTACGACCATACGAGTCCCTATTCTATAAGGGCCGGGCATTGTCCCAGTTTCGACGGAGCGGTGTCAAGTCCCGCGATCGGTCGTCAAGGAGCCTGTCCGAGTCTTGCATGACTCGATGCAATACCCTCGATGAAAGATCATTGCCTCAAGAGGGTGCCGCGGAGGACACGCCGATCAGGCGCACGAGGATCGCCTTCTGCGCGTGCAGCCGGTTGCCTGCCTGCTGGAAGACAACCGACGCGGACGATTCGAGCACCTCGTCAGTGACTTCCTCCCCCCGGTGGGCCGGGAGACAGTGCATGAAGATGGCGCCGTCTGCCGCTTCCTTCATCAGGGAGGCGTTCACCTGGAAGTCCCGGAACGCTTTGACCCTGGAATCGTGTTCCGACTCCTGCCCCATGCTCGCCCAGGTATCGGTATAGACGACCTGCGCCCCCCTGACCGCGGCGTGAATGTCCCGCCCGGTCGTTATGCTGCCGCCCGATCGCTTCGCATCCTTGGTCGCCTCGCGCACCACCCCGGGGTCGGGATCGTACCCTTCGGGGGCGGCGACGTGAACGTGCGCTCCGAGGCATGCTGCGGTGTACATCAACGAGTGGGCCACGTTGTTGCCGTCACCGACATAGGCCAGCCGGATCCCATCAACCCGCCCCAGCGCCTCGCGGATCGTCATGAAGTCCGCGAGCGCCTGGCAGGGGTGCAGGTGATCCGAAAGTCCGTTGATGACCGGCACCGAGGCATGCTGCGCCAGATCGATGATCGCCTGGTGGGAAAAGGTGCGCGCCATGATCGCGTCGACCATCTGCGACAGTGCCCGGGCCACGTCCGGAACGCTCTCCCGCTTCCCCATGGAGATTTCGGCGGGTCCGAGATTGATGGCGTGCCCACCGAGCTGGGTCATCCCGGTCTCGAAGCTGACCCGCGTTCGCAACGACGGCTTCTCGAAAATCATCGCCAGGGTCTTCCCCGCGAGCGCCGTACCGAACCGCCCCGGCTCACGCTTGATGCGCGCGGCCGTATCCAGGATCTCCAGGATCTCCTCTCCCGAGAGATCGCGGATTGTGATCAGATCGCCCCTCTTCATCTTCGCATCACCTCAGGCTCCCCGTTTGCGCACGGCCCGGCGGGATGACGCCGAGCCCGACACGATGCGGGTCCCCGCGCGGCCCCGCACGGCCTCTGCCAGCTGGGGGGCCGAGGTGATCAGAACTTCGCGCCCCGTCGCTTCGACGAAATCGATGCCGGCCCGGATCTTTGGTCCCATGCTACCCTCCGGAAACTGCCCCGCGGCGCCGTGGGTGCGGGCTTCATCCGTCGACAACCGGCGGATCGCCTTCTGGTCGGGTCGGCCGTAGTTCAGTGACACATGGTCGACGTTGGTCAGAATGATGAACAGGTCGGCGCCCAGCTCACGGGCAATCAATCCTGCGGTGTAATCTTTGTCGATCACCGCCTCCACCCCCCTGAGCTCCCCCTTAGGAGTCCGGTAGACCGGCACGCCGCCGCCGCCGCCCGCAATGACGACGTCGCCCGATTCGATCGCCCGTCGGATCGAACGCATTTGAACGATTTCGACCGGCCTCGGGGAGGGGACCACCTTGCGCCAGCCTCGGCCGGAATCCTCGATCATGTTCCAGCCCTGCTTGTGCATCAGGTCCTCAGCGCGGAAGCGCGGATAGAAGGGCCCGATCGGCTTCGTGGGCCGGCGGAAACCGGGATCCCCCTGGTCGACGAGGACCTCGGTGATCAGCGTCACGACGCCGCGTCGCATCCGTCGCCGCCGAAACTCGTTGAGGAGCGCCATCTCGAGCATGTGGCCGATGCTCCCCTCCGACATGGCAACGCAGACATCGAGCGAAAGGGGGGGCACTTTGGTGACCGCTTCCTCGACCTGAATCAATATGTTGCCGACCTGGGGTCCGTTGCCGTGGACGAGGGCGAGATCGTAGCCTCCCCTCAGGATCGGCAGGAGAATGCGGGCGGTCTCACCGGCGTGCCGGACCTGCTCCCACTGGCTCCCCTCCTCCCCCGGCTGGATCAGGGCGTTGCCGCCGAACGCCACGACGGCTCGTCGGCGGCGAGGCATCAGAGAAGTGTCGCCAGGGCGTCGTCGAGATCCGGCTTGCCGATCTCCTCCAGATCGTAGGTGACCCGCAGGGCCGGTTTCTCGAATTGGATGGTGCGCCGCAGGTCGATCGGCGTGGCGATCAGGACCAGATCGCAATCGACCCGCTCGATGGTCTGGCGCAATTCATCCATCTGGGTCTCGCCGTAGCCGACGGCCGGCAGCAGGGTGCCGATGCCGGGATATTTCTGGAATGTTTTCGCGATCGAGCCAACCGCGAACGGCCTTGGGTCGACGAGGGACGCGGCGCCGAACCGACGCGCGGCGATGACGCCGGCCCCGTACTCCATCTCGCCGTGGGTGAGGGTCGGGCCGTCCTCGACCACCAGAACCTTCTTCCCCTTGATCGCTTCAGGAGTCTCGACCCTCACGGGGGAGGCCGCCTTGATCACCATCGCCTTCGGATTGCAGCGGGCGATCGAATCGATCACCTTCGCGACACCCGCCTCGTCGGCGGTGTCGACCTTATTAATCAGAATACAGGTGGCGCGGCGGAAGTTCGCCTCGCCCGGATAGTAGGCCGTCTCGTGTCCGGCCCTGTGCGGATCGACGACGACGATTTCCACATCGGACCGATAAAATGGGAGATCGTTATTGCCGCCATCCCACACGATGACGTCGGCCTCTTTCTCGGCATCGGCCAGGATCGCGGCGTAATCGACGCCGGCGTAGACGACGGTGCCGTTCAACAGATGCGGCTCGTACTCCTCACGCTCCTCGATGGTGCAATCGTGTCGGTCGAGATCCTCGAAGGTGGCGAAGCGCTGCACCCTCTGCTTGGTCAGATCGCCGTACGGCATCGGGTGGCGGATCGCCACGACCTTGCGGCCACGGTCCCGGAGCTTCCTGCAGACAGCGCGCGTCGTCTGGCTCTTCCCCGCCCCGGTGCGCACCGCGCAGATCGAGACGACCGGCTTGGTCGACTTGAGCGCCGTCGAGTCGAACCCGAGCAGCATGAAGTCGGCCCCCGCCCCCACGGCGCGCGACGCCAGGTGCATGACGTGCTCGTGCCGAACGTCGGAGTAGGCAAAGACAACGCTCTGCACCCCCAGGCGGGTGATCAGATCCTCGAGCTCCCGCTCCTCGAAAATGGGGAGGCCATCCGGATAGCGCGCTCCGGCGAGATCGACCGGGTAGCGACGGTCGGTGATGTTTGGGATCTGCGTGGCGGTGAATCCGACCACCTCGTACGCCGGGTTCTCCCGGAAGAAAACATTGAAGTTGTGAAAGTCCCTTCCGGCTGCACCCATGATGAGGACACGTCGCGCTTTCATGAAGACCTCGAATCGAATGTGGAGCCGGCGGATGTCGACTCGCCGGAGCGAGAGTGGCTCCAAAAAAGAGAGAGGAGCAATCGCGCCATCCGATCGCTCCTCACACTGCCCAAATCCCAGGATCGCTTCACGCGGGAACGGCTGTACTATACCAGAAACAAAGGACTTGTCAAGAATTCGCGGGACTCAAATCCGGAGCGGCGCACGCTGCGACGCGGACCCGTGTGCGGCGGGCGCAGGCCACGGTCTCTCAGGCGGGCGCCCCGCTCAGGCGGCGGGCTCCTCGGTCGATCGGGGCAGGTTGAGATCCTCCGGGAGGATACGATTCCCGACCCCGAGAATCAGCGCCCGCTCGATCGCGTTCTCCAGCTCGCGGACGTTGCCGGGCCATGCGTGGCGGATGAGGGCGTCGAGCGCCTCGTGGCTGATCTCGATCGGATCCCGCCTCTTCTGCTCGGCCGCGAACTTCGCGAGGAAGTGGCGGGCCAGAAGGGGGATGTCCTCCCGCCGCTCCCTAAGGGGCGGAACGCAAATCGGAAAGACCGACAGCCGGAAATAGAGATCCTGGCGGAAGACGCCCGAGGCAACGAGACCCTTCAGATCCTTATTCGTGGCGGCGACAAGCCGGATGTCGACCCGGCGCGTCTGGGTGCCGCCGACCCGCTCGAACTGCTTCGTCTCGATTACACGCAGGACTTTCCCCTGCAGGACCGGCGAGAGATCACCGATCTCGTCCAGAAAGAGCGTTCCGCGGTCGGCGACCTCGAACTTGCCCCGCTTGGTCGATGAGGCGCCCGTGAAGGCACCTTTTTCGTAGCCGAACAACTCGCTCTCGAGGAGCGCCTCGGGGATGGCGGCGCAGTTGATGGCGAAGAATGGGCCCGATTTGCGGCCGCTCTCGTGGTGCACGGCGAGCGCGAACAGCTCCTTGCCGACGCCGCTCTCCCCTTCCAGCAGAACGTTGGCGTCGGTCGGCGCCACCTTACGCACCTGGTCGAGCGCGGCGCGCAGGGCCGGGCTCTCCCCCAGAATCTCCGGCCCCTGAAGCTCGCGGGAGAATCTCTCTTTAAGCTGCAGGTTCTCGCGCAGGAGGGTGCGGTGCTGGAGGGCGCGTCGGATGATCGCCAGCAGGTGATCCCCCTCGACCGGCTTCTCGAGATAATCGTACGCCCCTTCCTTCATGGTGCTGACGGCGTCGCTGATGGTGCCATACGCGGTCATCAATATGACCGGCATCTCGGGGTCGGCGGTGACCGCCGCCTTCAGGACCTGGTGCCCGTCGGCGCGCGGCAGGCGGAGATCGGTTAGGACGAGGGAATAGCGCCCCTGCCGGATTTTCTCCACGGCGACGGCGCCGTTTTCCGCCTCCTCCACACCATATCCCTCCCCCTCGAGGGTCTTGCGCAGGACGGTCCTGAGATTCTCCTTGTCCTCGGCAATCAGGATGCGGTCGGTCGATTTCAACGGAGGTTCGCCTCGTGGCCGAATCGCGTCTCGATCACCACGAGAGTCTTGCGGGTGGTCGCGATCTCGGCCTCGGCCGAGGCGATCTTCGCTTCGATCCGGGCGAGAAGCTCCTGCGGCTTCATGCCGGCGTCGTCGTCAGGGGTCTCACCGGGAGGTGGCTCCGGCATCAGGTAGAGCGGGTTGACGACCGCCAGACGTTTCCCCCGCAGATACTCGAGCCGTCTCTCGAGCGCGGCGATGCGATCGCGGAGACCCTGGATCTGCTCCGTCCTGAAGCGCTCCCGCGCCTCTCGATCCTTGTATTTCTTGAGCGGATCCT
>JAPUIN010000020.1 GCA_027297005.1 Acidobacteriota bacterium | reverse complement strand
GCAGGCAGATACCGTGTGCGTATTGCTGGGCTCATTAAATTTCCTCCACAATGTAAAACCGATCGCTCACGAGGAATCCCCTCGGACGGATGTAACCTGATACGCCTTTTCTATCTACGATTAAAGGGGAGGGAATTCAATGAGAATTCTCCGTATTTCTGCCCCCCCCTGCTCGATCCCGAGACCCGGTCGCGGATCGTGAACCGGGCGACACGGTTTTTCAAGGGGGCCCTCCAGGGCGCGATTCTCCTGGCCCTGCTCTCCCCGCCCGTGTCGGCGGCGGCCCCGCCGTCGCCGGACGGGCGCAGGCTCCCCCTGGGGCTCCAGGATCCCACGCCCGAGCAGAGCGAGGAGACCGACAGCAGAACCCGAAGCCCTGGGTCATCGACCGCCTCCAGTTCATGCGTGACTATGTCGGGTATCTGGACAGGCCCCGGACCCATATCTTAATCTTACGTCTCCGAGCAGCTTTACCAGGCGCTGCGGCGGCTGGGGCGCGAGGTCGAGATGGTCGTCTACTCGGAACAGCACCACGGGATCGACCGGCCGACCGACCGGCTCGATCTTTACGAACGCTATATCCAAATGGTACGACCGGTACGTGATGGGGGAGGGGGGCGTCCCCGAGGATCGGGCTGCCGGCTCCTGATCCCGGGCCGCGGCGAGCCGGCGGCGGTACAATGCCGGCGATGATATCGATCCGGCGATTCCTCCCGTTACTACTCTTATTACTCTCCGCTGCGGCGATCCCTCTGTTCACCGCCGGCCTGGAAGCCGTCCCGCGGTCCCTCGTGCGCGAGGCCCGCGTAAGCTACGAAAGGAAGACCTGGAGACTCAGGGTCGATCTCCGGGCCGCCACCCATGCCGACGATCCGAACGTCATCAGCCTGGCGGGGATCGGGTACCCGCGCGAGGATGCCGAGATCCTGTTCACGGAACTGGAGTCGGTCTACCTCGATCGGATTACCCGCGAGGGGCGCTCGCGCCTCAATCTGACGATCTACCGGAGCCTCGAGGAGGCCGAGCGTATGCGCGCCAGCGCGGTTCCGCCGCCGCCCGGCATTCATCCCACTTATTCGGGCACCCTCGCGATCTTCGCCCGGCAGGGAAGTACCACCGTGATCTTGGAGCTCCAGGCGAAGAAGGAGGAGCCGGACAAGCAGAGGGACGAGGTGACAATCCTTCTGGACCGCCTCTTTTATATCTCCGACGCGCCGACCATCGAGATTCTGGAGGATTATGTGAGGCGCCACCCCTGGCTGCCGAGTGGAAGGCTGCGCGCCGTGACCGGTCTCGACATCGAGAGGATCCGGGCGATTCTTCTGGATGTGTCGGGCGGTTCGGCAGGCGGACGATAGCGCCACGGCATGGGTGGCACTCGGCTCGCCCGTCTCCGCAGGGCCACGGGATGTGCGGCGGGGTGCCGGGGCTCCGGCGCGCCTCAGCCGAAATGGACGCGGACGAAATGCCGTTTGCCGACCTTGATCAGGTAGGAGGCGGTCGTCGTCGCAGGGACCTCCCGTGACGGATCCGAGAGACGCTCCCCGTCCACCGAGACACCACCCTGCTGGATCAGGCGGCGCGCCTCACCGTTTGATTGCGCCAGGCCGATGCTCACCAGCAGCCGCGGCACCCAGATCGGCCGCGGCTCGGCCGAGAGACGGACCTCCCGGACCTGATCGGGCGTCTCGCGCCGGGCAAAGATTTTTTCGAACTCGGCGGCTGCCGATGCCGCCGCGGCATCGCCGTGGTACTGCGCCACGATCAGCGATGCGAGGTCCGACTTGGCCTTCTTCGGATGCACGGCGCCCGAGGCGACGCGCGACTTCAGATCCTCGATGTCGTGCAACGGCCGATCGGTGCACAGCTCCCAATAACGCCACATCAACACATCGCTGACCGACATGACCTTGCCGTAGATCTCCCGGGGCGGCTCGTTGATCCCGACATAGTTCTCGAGCGACTTGCTCATCTTCTCAATGCCGTCCAGTCCCTCGAGCAGCGGCATGGTCAGAACCACCTGAGGCTCGAGGCCCCATTCGCGCATGATCTCGCGCCCGACGAGCAGGTTGAAGGTCTGGTCGGTGCCCCCCATCTCGACGTCCGCCTTGAGCGCCACCGAGTCGTACGCCTGCGCCAGCGGATAGAGGAGCTCGTGGATGCCGATCGGCTGGTGGGCGGAGTAACGGCGGGCGAAATCGTCCCGCTCCAGGATCCGCGCCACGGTGTACTTCGAGGCGAGATGGATGAAACCGGCCGAGCCGAGCCGGCCGAGCCAGCGGCTGTTGAAGTCGACGACCGTCTTCTTCGGGTCGAGGATCTTGAACACCTGACGCTTATAGGTCCCGGCGTTGCGACGCACCTGGGCCCGCGTGAGCACCGGCCGCGTCTTCGACTGCCCGCTCGGATCGCCGATCATCCCGGTGAAATCACCGATCAGGAAGACGACCCTGTGTCCCATGTCCTGGAAATGCTTCATCTTGCGCAGGACGACGGTGTGTCCGAGGTGGAGATCCGGCGCCGAAGGATCGAACCCGACCTTGACCGTCAACGGCTTCCGGGTGCGGCACGAACGCTCGATCTTCGCCTGCAGCTCCTCCACGCGAATGATGTCACTGGCCCCCTTGCGCAGATATTCCATCTGCTCGGCCGGCGGCGGGAATCGGCGAGCAGGTCGACGCGCCCGGACGGTCCGCCGGACCGGAGCTCGTTTTGTCGTGGAACCTTTGATCCTGCGGGCCGCCATTCCCTCACTCGAGTGGGGGCCGATCCTATCCGTCACCGTATCGCGCTGTCCATAGCGAACGGGCTCGCGGGGCGCCTCGCGCGCAGGAGCCTGTCCGGGTCTTGCGCCGGCGGCAATCAGATCAGGCCGCGCTCCTTGAGGCTGACGTAGCCGCGCCGGCTCACGATGAGATGGTCGTAGAGGCTGATCCCGATCAGGTCCCCGGCCCGTGCCATGGCCTTCGTGAACTCCACATCATCACGGCTCGCCTCCAGGCTGCCGCTCGGGTGGTTGTGCACGAGGATGAAGGCGAGCGCCGAGTGGAC
>JAPUIN010000002.1 GCA_027297005.1 Acidobacteriota bacterium | reverse complement strand
GCGGCCTGCTTTTTCAACTTCCCATCGGGATGATCGGCGATCCCGAAACGGATAGCCGCCTGGCGCATCAGGGGCGTGAGGTAGAGCGCCAGCCCGAACGCCAGCCCGAACGCAAACAGTAACCGGATCACAGGGCCCTCCCCCGGTCGGTAACCCGTCGGCCGTCCGTCCCGGACCGCGTACGATCATGGAGCTCACGGTAGAGCGCTGCCGTGTCGTTCACCAGCCTGTCGATCGAGAATTCGGCGCGGGCGCGATCGCGCCCCGCCTCCCCGAAGCGGGCGGCGCGCTCGCCATCCGAAAGCAGATCGAGGCAGGCGGCGGCCAGAGCAGTCGGATCGCCCGGCGGGACGAGGGTCCCCGTCTGCCCGTCGAGAACCACCTCCGGGATACCTCCGACTCGGGTCGCGACGACCGGTCGCCCCACTGCCATCGCCTCGAGCAGCGTCAGGCCGAACCCTTCCCAGTTGGACGGCTGGACCAGGAGGTCCAGGGCATCCATCACGCGCGGAATGTCGCGACGCTCCCCCGCGAACGTGGTGCGGTGAGCCACACCCTGGCTCGTCGCCCTCTCCTCGAGAAGCTCGCGCGCCGGCCCGTCCCCCACGACGACGAAACGCACGTCGGGGAGCTTTTCGGCGATCTGGCGCGCCGCGGCCAGGAAAACAGGAATCCCCTTCTTCGGCTCAATCAGGCGGCCGACGGTACCGACAAGGCGTTCCCCCGGCGCGGCCCCCAGCTCTTGACGGATACGGGCGCGTATTACGGGATCGCACCAGGATGCGCCGGGATCAGGAAGTGCATTGCGCAATGTACGGACCTGGGCGTGGCGCAGGCCGTATGCACGGATGACATGGCGTCGCACCGCCTCCGAGCAGGCCAGGACCATGTCGGACATCGAGGCCGTCGCCCCCTCGAAGAGACGGCCCGCGAAACCGATCTCAAGATCCGTGTCGTGGTGGGTGGCGATCACGACCGGCACGCCGGCCATCCTGCCGATGACCCGCGCCACGTGGTTCGCGAGGAACAGATGCGCGTGCAGGATCTGGATCCGTTCGCGGCGCAGCAACGCCAGGAGGCACCCGGCCGCGCGCACGTCGAACGGTCCGCTCGCGCCGAGCGCCACCGCCCGCACTCCCGATCGCTCGAGTTCGTCGCCAATCGGTCCCCAACCCTTCAGGCAGGCGACCGTGACGTCGAAACCGAGACGCTGCAGTCGCGGCGCCGTCACCAGAATCAGCTGTTCCGCCCCCCCGACCGTGAAGCCAACCGTCAGGACGAGAAGACGGACACGTCCGGAGCTTGTCGCTCCTGTCACCGCGGCCGGATGCGGGCCGGGTGCGGAAGGTGTGATCCGCAGTGCTCCCTCCGGCACGTTCATGCGGGTCTCCGCATCGGCAGGGGAACCGGACGGCCAGCGCTTTCCGCCGGAGTCGCGATCGTGGCCAGCATTTCCTTCAGCCTCCCGTAGCGCGCGTCCCAGCTGTTCGACCTCGCGAACGCAATCCGTTCCCGGCGCGCCGCGTCGTTCTCTCCCAGCGCCCGGTCGAGCGCCTCGGCAAAGGCCGCGGCGTTCCCGGCAAACAGAATCGGAGCGCCGGTCGCCGCCGTCTCCCGCAAGGGCACCGAGACGACTGGAAGACCTGCGGCGCAGTATTCATAAACCTTGATCGGATGGATTGCCTCAGTGAGAGGTTCCTTCCTGAATGGCACGAGGCCGGCGTCGGCCGCCCCGAGGTAGGCCGGCAGGTCACAGTAATCGCGCGGCCCGAGCAGGACGACGTTCGCCAGTCCTTCGAGCCGCCGCAGATCGGTGCGTACGGGACCAAGAAGCACAAACGACCAGTCGGGGCGCAGGGCCGCCATCTCCGCCAGGAGCGCCACATCGAACCAGGAGTCGATCGCACCCGCGTAGATGGCGCGCGGTCTCGGCCAGCGGGAGAGGTCGGCCGGCTCCTTGAAGGGCCCGGACGAGAACCGTGTCGGATCGCAGGCGTTCGGAAGATGCAGCACACGCCGCGCGCCGAGCCGCTGCGCCCGATCGGCCAGGCAGCGCGCCGTCGCCACCACGAGATCGACGCGGCGGACCGTTTCCTCTTCGATTCCCGCGTAGCTCTTCGGCGTGTCCGGAAAGGCTGGCGTATCGTCACTCATCCGGTAGACCGACCGTCCGTGAGGGATCGCATCGAGCAGAGCAAGCAGTGGGCTGCCCGGCGTCATCCAGAGCAGGTCGACGCGGTCGAAACCGGCCCGCGACAGAACCCGCGTCAGCCGAGGAATGGTGGCGCGCAGGGTCAGGCGGTGCATAGCGCGGCTGCTGAACAACGGATAAGGGCGGTACGGCGCGATGGTCATCGGCGCATACGCGAACGGCTTGCCGGCGGCGGCCCGCTCCCCCCCCCGCCACCAGAGCCGCAATCGCGCCCGGGTCTCCCGGTTCGTCTTGATGAAGTTGATTGGCGAAATCGGACCGACGCACCACGCGATCTCCGCCCCGTCGCGGAGAAAGCGATCGGCCAGGTGGTGCCCCCCGACACGGATCGGGCCTCCCGGCGCGAAATGCTCCCACATCAGGATCCTCATCGCTCTCCCCGGACGGCGCGATCGAGACGGAAGGTCGCCCGCATCGCCGCCTCAATGGCCTGCGGCGTGATCAGTCCGCTGGCGTCTCCCCGGAGCGCCCTCCCGATCGCCTCCCACTGCGCCGTGATCCCTTTGTCCTGACCGCCGGGATCGATCGATCCGCCGGTTTTCCCGAACACGTCAAGCCGCCGGAAATCGTCGAGCACCATGGCCGTGCCGCCCCGGAATATCTCGAGTCGCTCCTTCGGCAGCGACGGATCGCCGAGACCCGTATAGATCAAGGTGGCGCGCGAACCGCCCGAGAATTCCATCTGTGCGCTGAACGAGTCGCTGCGCACGACCGTGGATCCATCCGAAGGAAGGACGACCGCCCCGATAGACTCGAGATCCTCCCCCAGCAGATGCAGGAGCAGGTCGACGAAATGGCAGCATTCACCGACGATCCGACCGCCCCCCTCCTCCGGATCCTGCAACCAGTGCCCCGCAGGGAGAGGCCCGGCGTTGACGCGGTAGACAGCCAGTGTGGGCCCCGAGAGACGCGCCAGGATCTCCCTGATGCGGATCGCGAATGGGCTGTAGCGCCGGTTGAATCCGACCGCCAGCATCCGGCGCGCGCGCGCCGCCTCCTCGAGCAGCGGTTTGAGATCGGCCTCATCGAGGCAGAGCGGCTTCTCGACCAGCACGTGCTTGCCGGCACGCAGCGCTGCGCCTGCCTGCGCCGCGTGCAGGTGATGCCTCGTTCCGATCAGAACCAGATCGACCGAGCGGTCGTCGAGGAACTCGTCCAGATCGGTTGCGGCGTTCGGGATGTCGAACCTGCGGGCCGTCTCGCGGGCGTTGACGGGGGTGGCGGTGGCCACCCATCTCAGATCGAAGCCGCGCAGCCGGCGCAGCGCAGGCAGGTGGACCCCCTTCACGAACGACCCGGCCCCGCAGATCGCGACGCCGATCGCCCGAGTCGAACCGGGGAGCGGCTCGAAGAAGGGGACGCTCGAACGGCCGGCGACCTCCGGCCCGGCTGGCACTGGGGCGACGTCCGGCGAGCCGTCCCGCGTTCGCGTTCCCGATCCGGGCGACGCGGCCGCAGAGCCGTAGGCCAGGACGACACCGAGCGGTCGCTCCCCTCCCGACTCCTCCGTGATCGCATTGTACGCATCCGGCGCGCGGTCGATCGGATAGACGCGATCAATGAGGGGTCGAATCCCGACCCGACCATCCCGCACCAGTTCCAGAAACGCGGCCATGTTGCGGTTCTCGGTCCAGCGCACGTAGGCCGGTGGATAGTCGATCCCCTTCTCCTCGTAGGACGGATCGTAGCGGCCGGGACCGTACGAGGTGCTGATCAGCAGATCGAGTTCCTTCTCGTACATGAGCGATCGATCGAGATTCATTCCGACAGCGCCGATCAGCACGACCGTCCCCTTGCGGCGGCAGAGCCGCATGGCCAGATTGGATACTTCCGATCCGGGGGAGGCGGCATACACGAGCACCGCGTCGGCGAGCAGCCCGGAGGTCACTCGTGGCACCTCGTCGCGTGGATCCCGCGCCGCGGGATCGAACGCCTCGAGGCCGAGAGCACGGGCACGGGCAGCACGCGCCGGATCCGTATCGAATCCGATGACTCGCGCGCCGGCCGCGCGGAGGATCTGCGCTC
>JAPUIN010000199.1 GCA_027297005.1 Acidobacteriota bacterium | reverse complement strand
GGCGGTTCCCCGGGATGAAACAGATCGCTCAGCCTGGCGTCGAACGAATCGCGAGTCATCGTGCTCCTCCGCGTCGTGCTCCATCCGCTCCGGGTCGTGCGCCACCCGACAGGCGCGCCCGCAGGATCCCCTTCGCCCGGCGCAGCTGGCTCTTCACGGTGTTGATGGTGATCCCGCGCACCCGGGCCAGCTCCCGGTACGACAACCCATCGACATACCGGAGGGTGACCAGGACTCGCGCCTCGCGCGGCACCCGGGCGAGGGCCCTCTCGAGGTCGATCCCCCCGATCGGGTGGCGGTCGGGGGAGGGGGCCCCGGCGGCGCGGAGTGTGACCGGCAGCTCACGGGCGCGGGTCCGGCGTCGGCGCATCTCATCGATGCAGATGTTGGTCAGGATCCGGTACATCCAGGTCGATGCCGCCCACTCGGGCCGGTAGGCGCCGGCGGCCGTGTAGACCTGATAGAAGGTTTTCTGCACCGCATCCTCCGCGTCCTCGTTCGAGCGCAGCAGACGACGCGCTACGGAGAGCAGCCTCCCCCCGAAGCGCTCCACCAGCAAGGTGAACGCCGCCTCGTCGCGGCGGGCCACCCTCGTCATCAGTGCGCGGTCGCTCTTCATGTTCCCTGTCTGTCTGTACGCCGTCACGCTGCAGATGGGTGGAGGCAGGATTATAGACGTGGTGATGCGGCTCCTGCGATTGGTGGGGCCCGGGCGCCCTTCCTTCCATGACGCCGGCGGGCTAAAATGCCGTGGATGTCCGCAAAGAAGACTGAAGCGCTCGCTCCGAAGCACCGTTCCTCGGTCCTGACCGATGGCCCCGATCGCGCGCCGGCGCGCGCCCTGCTGAAGGCGGTCGGGTACACCGACGACGACCTGCGCCGCCCCCTCGTCGGCGTGGCGAACACCTGGATTGAAGTGATGCCGTGCAACATCCACCTGCGCGATCTGGCCGTGCACGTGAAGGAGGGGATCCGCGAGGCGGGCGGCACGCCGATCGAGTTCAACACGATCGCCGTCTCCGACGGCATCAGCATGGGGACCGAGGGGATGAAGGCCTCGCTCGTCAGTCGTGAGGTGGTGGCCGATTCGATCGAGCTGGTGGTGCGTGGGCACCTGTTCGACGCGGTCGTCGCCCTGTGCGGCTGCGACAAGACGATCCCCGGCACGGCGATGGCGCTGGCGCGGCTCGATCTGCCGGGGCTGGTCCTGTACGGCGGATCGATCGAGCCGGGCCGGTTCGAAGGGCGCGACGTCACGATCCAGGACGTCTTCGAGGCGGTCGGGGCGCACGCGGCCGGACGGATGACCGACGAGGCGCTGAAGAGTCTGGAGGACCGGGCCTGTCCGGGCGCCGGAGCGTGCGGCGGTCAGTTCACCGCCAACACGATGGCGACGGCGCTCGAGTTCCTGGGAGTCTCCCCGATGGGGAGCGCCGGCGTGCCGGCGACCGATCCGCATAAGAAAGAGGTTGCCCGCGAGGCGGGGCGCCTGACGATGCGGCTGCTGCGGGACGGCCTGCGGCCCGGCCGGATCCTGACGATGCAGGCGTTCGAGAACGCGATCGCCTCGATCGCGGCGACCGGTGGATCGACGAACGGCGTGCTGCACCTGCTGGCATTGAGCCGCGAGGCGGGCGTTCCCCTGAAGATTGACGATTTCGATCGGATCAGCTGTCGCACGCCATTGCTGGCCGACCTCAAGCCGGGCGGCCGGTTCGTCGCCAATGACATGCAGCGTGCAGGAGGAACGCGACTCGTCGCACAGCGTCTTCTCGAGGCCAAAGTGCTGCACGCGGATGCTCTGACCGTCAGCGGCGCGACCATTGGCGAGGAGGCAGAGAAGGCGTCCGAGGCGGCGGGACAGGAGGTGATCCGTCCGTTGGCGAACCCGATCAGTGAGACCGGAGGGCTCGTGATCCTGAGAGGAACCCTCGCTCCCGATGGCTGCGTTCTGAAGGTGGCGGGAAAGAGCTGGCTCGCGCACCGCGGTCCGGCGCGCGTCTTCGATAACGAGGAGGACGCGTTCCGGGCGGTGCAGGAGAGGCGGATCGAGGCCGGTGATGTCATCGTGATCCGCTATGAGGGGCCGGGCGGCGGACCCGGAATGCGCGAGATGCTCGGCGTGACCGCGGCGATCGTCGGGCAGGGGCTCGGCGACAAGGTGGCGCTTCTGACCGATGGGCGCTTCTCAGGCGCGACGCACGGATTGATGGCAGGGCACGTGGCGCCCGAGGCGGCGCGCGGCGGGCCGATCGCCGCCGTGCGCGACGGCGACTCGATCCTCTTCGATGTCGCGAAGCGCAGGCTCGACCTGGAGATCCCGGAGAGCGAGATCTCTGCGCGGATGAAGTCGTGGAAAGCGCCGGCGCCGCGCTACACCAGCGGCGTCTTCGCCAAGTACGCGCGACTGGTCTCCTCGGCCAGCGAGGGGGCGGTGACGTGAGACTTATCCTGATCGACACGGGACAAGGCGCATCTGGCGCAGAACGACGCGCGCCCGACGCGCAGACCTAGATGAATCCGATCCAACAGGTTCGATTCAAGAAAGGGGTCTCGCCCGAGAGGATTGGTGCCCTGACACCCGGCGACGCACGAGCCGAGGACGAGCCTCGCCTGCTGCGCGGCGGCGCGCTGATTTTCTGGGACCCGGAGCGACCCGGCCAGAAGCGCGACGCCATCGATACCGACCAGATCACGCCGTCGGCCGACTGCGTCTCCGAGAGCCTCACCCGACTCGACGAACGCTGGAAGATCGGGGCGTTTCGCCACCTGATGCCCGATTTCCGCGAGCGGGTGCATCGTGGCGAGACCTTCCTGATCGCCGGGGATCGTTTCGCCATCGGATCGTCGCGCGAGATGTCTCCCGCCGGACTGAAGGGGGTGGCCGAGGAGGTCGGCCTCACCCTCGTGATCGTCTGTGGGGCCAACATGGGGGATATCTTCCGCCGGAACGCGATCAACCTGGGCCTCCACGTCGTCCAGTGCCCGGAGGCGGTCGCCGACGCGCAGGATGGGGACGAGCTGACCTTCGAGACGAAGAGCCGCGCCCTCCGGAACGTCACGCGCGGAAAGAGCTACCAGCCGGTTCCGTTGACCGACAAGGAGGAGGAGATCCGCCGCAGCGGAGGGATCTTCGCGGTGGGGCGCCGCGAGTTCCCCTCCTCGGTGCGGCGCACGCCTCAGATCGCCTTCCCCGATGAAGAGACGGCGCGGGGGCTGACCCTCACTGAGCAGATCGTCCATGCCCACCGGGTCGATCGCGACGCGCGCGTCGAGCCGGGGGTGACGCTCCGGATCGACGCCGACCTCCTCCCGGCCTCCGATGGCACCGCGCCGTTCGCTATCCACGCCTTCAACCAGATCACCGGCGGCCGGGCGATCTACCCGCGGCAGGCGGCGATGGTGAGCGACCACTTCGTCTTCACCGGGGTCGAGGCGGATGATCGTCAGACGGCGATCTCACGCGATTTCGCCGCCGAGCACGGCATTGAGAAGCCGTACTTCGCCGCCCCGGGGGACGGCATCTTTCATTTCTATCTCCCCGAGCAGGGGCTGATCGTGCCGGCCGGGTTCTACGCGGGAGGGGATTCACACAGCCGCGCGTACGGTGCCTACGGGGCGATCGGGATCGGCGTGGGGAGCACGACAATCGGGTTCGGCTGGTCAACCGGGTATGTCTACTTCAGCCTGGCGAAGCAGAGACGGGTCGTCCTCGACGGCGCGCTGCAGCCATGGGTGACGGGGAAAGATATCGTTCTGGAGCTCCTGCGGCGGTGGGGGAGTGCGCAGGCGGAGGGAATGGGGGTCGAGTTCATCGATGCCCGAGAACAGCTGCCGATGACCTACCGCAACACGATCGCCAACATGATGGCCGAGGCGGAGGCGCAGAACGGCATCTTCGCGCGCGACGCGACGACCGAGGCCTGGTACCGCGAGCGTGGGATCGCGCTGCCGTACCCGCCCCTCACGTCGGGCGCGTCGGCGCGGTTCGAGAAGGACGAAAGGCTCGACCTCGGCGA
>JAPUIN010000198.1 GCA_027297005.1 Acidobacteriota bacterium | reverse complement strand
ACGCTCGATCGCGCACGGTTCGGCGGGCTCACACCGTGTCGGAACCTTGGATTCTTCTAAGATACCCGGCGATGCAGGTCCGATCAGCGGCGTCGCGAAGGAACGTTTGCGCGGACCCACTCGACGACCTCCTGGCTGGAGGTGCCGGGGGTAAAAAGTCCCTTGACCCCGGCCGCAGCGAGGCCGGCCTTGTCCTCATCGGGAATAATGCCGCCGCCGAAAACGATGATATCCGCAGCGCCGCTGGCGCGCAGAAGGTCGAGAATCTTCGGGAAGATCGTATTGTGGGCTCCGGACAGGATTGAGAGGCCGATGCCGTCGACGTCCTCCTGCAGGGCGGTCGCCACCACCATGGCAGGAGTCTGGTGAAGCCCGGTATAAATCACCTCGAACCCGGCGTCGCGCAGCGACCGGGCGATAATCTTCGCGCCGCGGTCGTGGCCGTCGAGCCCGACCTTGCCGACGAGCAGCCTCACGGCAGGCGTCGAGGACATCAGAACACCACCTGATCTTCGACATAGCTGCCGAAGACGGTTTTCAGCCTGCCGGAGATTTCACCGATCGATGCGTAGGCGCGCACCGCTTCGAGGATCGCGGGCATCAGGTTCTCCTTCGTGCGCGCGGTGGATTCGAGTTCGCTCAGGGCGCGCTCATGCCGTCCGCCATCCCTTTCTCGATGCACCCGCGCCAGCCGACCGCGTTGATCACGTTCGACCTTCGCTCCGATCCGCAGCACGTCGAGCCGCCGGTCCTCCCCTTCCGTGTACATGTTGATCCCGACGATCGTTTTTTCACCCGAATCGACTTGCTGCTGGTAGCGGTATGCAGCGTCCGTGATCTCGCGCTGCGGGAAGCTGGCCTCGATGGCGGCGACCATCCCTCCCATCTCGTCGATGCGTCGGATGTAGTCACGCGCGCTGCTCTCCATACGGTCGGTCAGGGCCTCCACGAAATAGGAGCCGCCGAGGGGATCGACGGTGTTCACGACGCCGCTTTCCTCCGCGATGATTTGCTGTGTGCGCAGCGCGAGGCGCGCGGCGTTCTCACTGGGCAGGGCCAGCGATTCATCGAGTGCGTTCGTGTGCAGGGACTGGGTGCCGCCGAGGACCGCGGCCAGAGCCTGCAGCGTGACCCGGATCATGTTGTTGTACGGTTGCTGTGCTGTCAACGAGCATCCCGCGGTCTGAACGTGCATCCGAAGCATACACGCGCGTTCCGTCCTGGCTCCGAAACGCTCCCGCATGATGCTGTACCAGAGACGCCGCGCGGCCCTCAGCTTGGCGATCTCCTCGAAAAAATCATTGTGCGAATTGAAGAAAAACGAGAGGCGAGAGCCGAAATCATCCGGATCGAGACCGACATCGATCCCGGCCTGGACGTAGGCGATACCATCGGCGAGTGTGAAGGCGAGTTCCTGAATTGCGGTCGACCCGGCTTCCCGGATGTGGTAACCGCTGATCGAGATGGTGTTCCACCGGGGGACCCGCGAGGAGCAGAATGCGATCATGTCGGTGATCAGGCGCATCGACGGCGCGGGCGGGTAGATCCACTCCTTCTGGGCGATGTACTCCTTCAGAATATCATTCTGGATCGTACCGTCGAGGCTCTCGAAGCTAATCCCTTGTTTCTCGGCAACCGCCAGGTACATGGCGAGGAGCACGGCGGCCGGCGCATTGATCGTCATGGAGGTGGAGACCTCCCCCAGCGGGATTCCTTCGAAGAGAGTCTCCATGTCGGCCAGGGTGTCAATCGCCACGCCCTCTCGCCCGACCTCACCTTCCGCAAGCGCATTGTCCGAGTCGTGGCCCATCAGGGTCGGTAGGTCGAAGGCGACGGACAACCCTGTCTGGCCGTGATCGAGCAGATAGCGGAATCTCTGGTTGGTGTCACGCGCGGTTCCGAAGCCGGCGAACTGGCGCATTGTCCACAGCCGGCCACGGTACATCGTCGGGTAGACGCCACGCGTGTAGGGCGGCTCGCCCGGGTACCCGATGCGACTGTCAGGATCGCTCCCCTCCAGATGCTCCGCCGTGTACAACCGTTCAATGGGCAGGCTGGATATCGTCGTGAAGGGTCCGGATCGGTCGGGCCGCCGCTTCAGGGCTGGGCCCAGGGCGCGCTCCTCCCAACCCTTGAGCCCGGTCGGCTTCAGCGCCGATGTCTTGGGTTCACGCGATTTCATGCTCCCGACCTTTTAAGGATTTCCTTGGCGATGACCAGTCTCTGGATCTCCGAAGTCCCCTCATAAATTTCAGTGATCTTGGCATCCCGGAAAAGACGCTCGACGATAAATTCATCGATATACCCGTAGCCACCATGGATCTGCACGGCCTGTGTTGCGGCCCGCATGCACGCCTCCGAAGCAAACAGCTTGGCCATCGAGGCCTCCAGCGAACCACGCCCCGTCTGGTCGCGGGTCCAGGCCGCGCGATAGGTCAGCAGCCGGGCGGCGTCGAGCTCGGTCGCCATGTCGGCCAGCTTCCATTGTATGGCCTGGAGCTTCGCGATGGGGGCGCCGAACGCCTCGCGGTTCTTGCTGTAGGCCAGCGACTCCTCGAGCGCGGCCCGGCCGATTCCGAGTGCCTGCGAGGCGATGCCGATGCGGCCGCCATCGAGGGTCTTCATGGCGATCTTGAACCCCTCCCCCTCGGGGCCGAGCAGATTCGATGCGGGCACCTCGCAATCATCGAACACGACCTCGACCGAGCCGGAGCAGGTGATCCCCATTTTGCGTTCCGGCTTGCCCATGCGCAGGCCAGGGAAGCTGCGCTCGACGATGAAGGTGCAAATCCCCCTGTGTCCGAGGGAGGGGTCGAGAGTGGCGTAAACGAGAAACGTATCTGCTGCGACTCCGTTGGTCACGAAGACCTTATTGCCATTCAGGACGTAGCGATCGCCGCGCTTCACCGCGCGGGTCTTCAGAGCGGCCGCATCGGAACCGGCACCCGGCTCGGTGAGGCAGTAGGCACCGAGGCGTTCACCGCGTGCGTGCGGCACGAGGTAGGTGCGCTTTTGCTCCTCGGTGCCGAAGCGGAGCAAGGGTCCGCAGACGAGGGAATTGTTGACGGAGAGGATGACGCCCGTCGAGGCGCATGCCCGCGAGATCTCCTCAATGGCGATGACGTAGGAGACCGCGTCGAAACCGGCTCCCCCATATTCCTCGGGGACCATCATGCCGGTCAGATTGAGTTCGGCCGCGCGCCTGTAATTGTCGATCGGGAATTCGCGGCTGCGGTCGAACGCGGCCGCGCGGGGCTTGAGGACCTCCTCCGCGAACGTCCGAACCGTATCGCGGACCAGGATCTGATCGCTCGAGAGCTCGAAATCAAAAGACACGTCAGAGCTCCGGCTCGACGAGACCAAAACGACCGTCGGAGCGCTTGTAGATCACCGCGATCCGTTGCGATTCCTCGTTCAGGAAAACGACAAAGGGATCGGGCAAGTCGCGCGCCTGAAGCAATGCCTCGGTCACCGACATCGGCTTGGCCGGAACCCGGCCCATGCGGACAACGCTGGCCCTCGCGTCACCGTCCCCGGAGGCTCGGCGCTTCCCTCGACCGGGGGCGAGACGGCGGGGTGCCCCACGCTCGCGTCCACGCTCGCGTCGTTTGCGCTTCCGGTCATGATGCTTCTTGGCCTGGGCCATCAGTCGATCGACGCACACCATGACCGCATCCTGAAAGGTGTGCCCTTCCCCGCGCGCCGTCAGCGTCACGGTGCGCGCCTTAAAGATGATTTCGGCCAGACAGCTGTGTTTTTCAAGAGTCAGGATGACGTGCGTGTCGAGCATGGCGTCCAGAACGCGCTCGATCTTGGCCAGCTTCTCTTCGGTGAAGACTTTGAGCGCGACGCCGATCCGTGTCTTTCTCCCGGTGAACAGGACTTTCATGGCCGGCTCCTCTATCGAAATCCCTGGCGTCTCTCATTCGAGGAGCGGATGCGCAGTTCCTCCCGATACTTGGCCACCGTGCGGCGCGCGATCCGGAGCCCTTCCGAGCTTAGCGTCGACACGATGGCCGCATCGGACAGGGGGGATTTGGAGTCCTCCTCGGTGATGATTTTCTTGATCCTCTCCTTGACGGTCAATGAGGAGATGTCCTCTCCGTGCGTGGTGCTGATGCTGGAGTGGAAGAAGAACTTCATCTCGAACAAACCGCGCGGCGTGTGCATGTACTTCAGGTTGACCACCCGGCTCACGGTCGATTCGTGCATTCCGATGTCATCCGCGACGTTCCTGAGAATCAGCGGCCGGAGGTGTTCGTATCCGTAATCGAGGAAGTTCTGCTGATGTTTCACAATGCTTCGGGCGACCTTGTAGATGGTCCGCTGTCGCTCTTCGAGGCTCTTGATAATCCGGAAAGCGGATCGAAATTTCTCACGAACATATTCGCGCGTCTCGCGCGACACCTCGGTGTTACCCCTGTCAATCATCCGCTTGTAGAAGGAGCTGATGCGAAGTCGCGGGAGGCCGTCCTCGTTGAGGAGAATGGTGTACCCTTTGTCGATCTTGATGACATAAACGTCAGGAACGACGTAGTTGTTACTTCCCGTCTTATACTTCTTGCCAGGTTTCGGGTCGAGGTGCCGGATCGTCTCCACACATTCGACGATCTCTTCCACGGGGTAATTCAGCGCCGCGGCGATGTCGCGGAACTTGCGCGCCTGCACCAAGGCTAGATGGTCCTTGACGATCGACTCGACCGGTGTGCCCTCCATGTCGTGGAAGGCGACCTGGATGAGCAGGCATTCGCGCAGGTCGCGGGCCGCGATGCCCGGTGGATCGAACTCCTGAACCAGATGCAGAGTGTGCTTGACCTCGTCCATCGGGTACGGCCCCATGGCCGCGATCTCCTCGAGGGTTGCCTGCAGGTATCCGTCGTCGTCGATATTGCCGATGATGGCGTGGCCGATTTCCTTCTGACGAGCTGTCCCGAGGTTCATGTCGAGCTGCCAGAGCAGGTGGTCATAGAGGCTCTGTGGCTTGGCCAGCACGTTCTCGAGCGGCCGGGTTTCGATCTCCTCGGGGCGGCTCCGCGGCGAGTAGGAGAGATCCATGTAGTCCTGAAAGTATGCCTGGTAATCGATTTCCTCAAAGGAATCGCGATCGGCATCTTCCTGCGCCGCCGGCTCAGAATCGGACGACTCGGCGCTCTCGGTCGCGGCAGAGGATTCCTCCCCCTCGGTCTTCTCGGATTCCAGGGAGCCTTCGGGAGACTCCAGCGCCTCCTCGAGCAGCGGGTTCTCGGTCAGTTCCTGGGTGATTTCCTGCTGCAATTCGAGCTTGGTCATCTGCAGCATTTTGATCGCCTGCTGCAGCGATGGCGTCATGATCAGCCTTTGCGTCATTCTCAGGCTGAGCTTCTGTTCGAGTGCCATGGTCTCCCGCGTCGTGTCGACGCGCTCCATTCAGTCCGCCGGATAGGCCCCTGTGGGGACGCCGGCCGAGTCTCCACCGAGAAGGCGGAAATTCGCCCCCAGATAAATCTCCCTCACCTTCGGATCGGCCGCCAGTTGATCCGGGGTCCCCTTTCGGAAGATGCTCCCCTCCGCGATGATATAGGCCCGATCGCAGATCCGGAGCGTTTCCTGGACGTTGTGGTCGGTCATCAGAATTCCAATACCCTTCCTCTTTAATTGATAAATGATCTTCTGGATATCCGCAACCGCAATCGGGTCAATTCCCGAAAATGGCTCGTCCAGAAGCATAAAGGAGGGTGAGATCACGAGGGCTCTCGCGATCTCGGCCCGGCGGC
>JAPUIN010000197.1 GCA_027297005.1 Acidobacteriota bacterium | reverse complement strand
GCGCCATGCAACCAAGAGGAAGGGATGCAGCGATCACCATTCGTTCTCGGCTCGGCGATCATCGCGCTGGCGTGTTGCCTGGCCCCGGCCCAGACCTTCGAGAACCTCGGCGCCGACTACGAGAAGTTGCGCGGCATCATCAGTCGCGAGGGGCACCGGCTCCGGGTGTACGTGCCATACGGGGCGAACTGGTATGCCTACTCGATGAGACGCCTGAAGGAAAATCCGCGGATCGCCGGTTACGTGTTAAGGAGCCTGCTGTCCCGCAGGGGCTTTTAGGCCCGGAATTCAGGCGATTCGCCGATCGACTTCGTCGGCCATATTGCGTTCGATCTCGGGGGGGGTCGTGGTCCCGGTCCGTCCGGCCCGCAACGGGGCGGCGGCCGGGAAGTCGAGCACCACTTCGGTCCCCTTGAGAGGGACGCTCTCGACGGCGATGGTCGCGCCGATCAACTCGAGCGTCTGTTGGGTGACCCATAGTCCCAGTCCGGCGCTGTTCTTTTCCGGCTTGGTCGTGAAGAAGGGATCGTAGATGCGGTCCATATGCTCCGGCCGGATGCCGATCCCGCCATCGCGAATCCGGGCGATCACGCGGCCATCGACGTGCGTCGTCTCCACCTCGACGGTCCCGCCGACAAACGGCATCGATTCCACGGCGTTGATGATGACGTTGACCAGCGCCAGGTTCATGCGACCGGCCGGCCCGAAGATCGGCGGAATGACACTGTAGCGTTCCTCGAACCTGATCTTCTTATCCTCGGCGCGGTGACGGCAGAGATCGATCGCCTCCCGCAGCAGGCCGTTGAGATTGAACGGCGCGCGCGCCGGGCGGCTCAATGAATAACCGGCCAGCGGGCCGACGGCTGATTCGACCGCGGTGCAATGCCGGCGGATCTCTTCGAGCCGGCTTCTGGCCGGCCCGGTCAGTTGCTCGTCGCCGGCCAGGGCCTCGACCCCATCGATGAGTGCGCGCAGCGAGGTCTTCAGGGTTGGCGCCGCGATGTCAAGATAGCTGGAGAGGGAGCTCGACGTGGCGCCTTCCATCAGGTAATCCTGGCTGAGACGCAACTCCTGTCGCAGACGAAGGACATAGCTCAACTCGCGCTTTACGTCACGATTCATCGCGCCGAGCACGCCGAAGGCGTAGCCGGCAAGAATCACTCCACCCAGCCCCAGAGCACGGAACGCGAGACTCCCCGCCGGGAACAGGAGAAAGGCGGTGGTCGAGCCGGCGGCCCCGATCGCGGCCCCGATCAGAGCGGACCGTGAAAACCATTGTGGCCTGGTCGCTGGTTTCATCCTGATGACAGCCTTATGAAATCTGCGGCGCCTTCGATCGCGACGCATGGCGCGCCGCCTTGATGGCTGCCATGCGGACGGGGTTCTTATTGGGTCCGGGTGGGGCCTGGTATCTCAGATCTTCGACCGGACGTCCGCCGACCAGGTGTTCCTCGACGATGCGCCGCGCCTTATGCAGATCGACCGCGCCGTACCAGACGTTTTCGGGGTACACGACGACGATCGGGCCATTTCCGCACTGGCTGAAACAGCCGGATTTATTGATGCGAATGGTCTTCCCCAGACCGCGTTCGCCGATCTGCTGTTTCATCAGACGATGAACCTCGAGCGAGCCCTCGCCGGGACAGTAGTCGCCATGCGTGCAGACGAAAACATGACGTTCGTATTGGCTCAACCGGTCCCCCGAAAGTGAGATTGCAAGGTATCATATCGCCCGAGGTTCGGACAACGCCTGCGCCGGAGTCGGGCGGTTGCCGGCGCGGGATTTGCGCGTGAGCACGGCCGGATTTGGAGTTGCGGTCGACCTGGGAGAGCCACCGGATGAGCGTTTACGAAAAGGCCAGGGAACTGCTCTCGGATCGCGGCCGGGTTCCGGTCTTTCCGCTGCCCGACATGGTTTTCTTTCCGCATGCATCACTTCCGCTGCACATATTCGAACCCCGGTACCGCAAGATGATCATTGACGCGCTGGCCACCGATCGGCTCATCGCCATGGCGCTGTTGAAGCCGGGATGGGAGGAATCCTACGGCGGTTCGCCGGAGGTCTACCCGATCGCCGGTGCCGGTGTCATCGAAGCGGCGGTGCCGCTCCCGGATGGGCGGTTCAATGTCAGATTGCGCGGCATTGCGCGGGTTGAACTTGTCGAATTCGTCCAGGAGAGTCCCTACAGGGTCGCCCGGGTTCGGATCCTACCGGATCGGTTCGACCGCGACGGGGTCGATATCGAGGCGGAGAAACACCGCCTGCTGACCGCCTGCGCCGGCCTGTGGCAGGAAATGACCGGCAAGCCGGAGACGGCGATGGCGGTCCACAGCGATATCCCGTTCGAGACGGCGGTCAATACGCTCTGCCAGAATCTGACCATGGATTTGTCGAAGAAGCTGGAGTTACTGGCCATGGACGATGTGCGGGAACGGTGCCGGTCGCTGGTCGACCTGCTCGGTCAACGCTGGCGCGAGATATCGGCGCGGAAAAACACCGGCGCGGCTGATGCGGACGGGAAAGTGCACTGATCGGGAGGGGTGACCGCGGGGGCGGCGATTCAGAGCGTCTGAACGCCCCGCAGGTCGGCGATCGTGGCGATCACCTCGCCGATCTTGTTGTTGGGGGTTGATGCCCCGGCGGTGAGGCCGATGGTCACCGGCCCGCCGGGGAGCCAGTCTTTCGCGAGGGTCTCTTCCGTCTGTCCGTACGGCTTGAAGCGTATCAACCGCGCCGACTCGATGCGAGATGCATCCTCGATATGGTAGGCCGGCACGCTCCTGGAGGCGAGTGCGGCCAGGTGATTGGTGTTGCTGCTGTTGTATCCGCCGATGACGATGACCAGGTCCGGTTTACGGGCGATCAGTTCGATGATCGCATCCTGCCGATCCTGAGTCGCGCTGCAGATCGTGTCGAAAGAACGAAACCTGTCCGGCAGGTTCTTCTCGCCGTATCGATCCGTGAGGGCAGACCGGATCATCCCCTGGATGCGAAGCGATTCGGATGAGAGCATCGTGGTCTGGTTGGCGAGGCCTATATGCCCCAGATCGAGATCCGGATTGAATCCGGCCGAACAGGCCTTTTCGAACCGGGCCACGAACTTGTCAGAGTCGCCGCCGTTGCGAATATAGCCGCAGACGAGCTCGGCCTCCGGCGGATCGCGCACCACGAGATAGCGGCCGCCGGCGAACTGTGAGGTGCGCGAGGCCGTCGCGCGGGTCTCCTCGTGGGCATACTTGCCGTGAATGATCGCGGTGAATCCGGTGGCGGAGAAACGGTCGACGTTCTTCCAGACATTGAGCACCGAACCGCAGGTGGTGTCGACCAGGATGCATCCCCGGTCACGCAGGCTGGTCATCTCCTGCACCGTAACTCCGAAGGCGGGGAGAATCACCACGTCACCCGACTGAATGACTCCGAAGCCCGGGCCGCCTCCCGGTTCGTGCAGGAACCGGATACCCTTCTCTTTCAGTCGGGCATTAACGTGCGGGTTATGAATGATCTCGCCGGTCAGGTAAATCGTTCGATCCGGAAACTTCTTGCGGGCCTGGTAGGCGTACTCCACAGCCCTCTCGACGCCGTAGCAGAATCCGAACTCCCGGGCCACGAGAAAGGTCAGGTCGGCGACCTCGAGGCGATAGTCCGACGCCTCCAGAGACTCGATGATACGGCTATGGTAGTCGGCCCGCAGGCTCGGCTTCACCTCACTCTTGAGCCCGAACCCGCGTTGGAAGTAACCTGCCTGCATGATCGTAACCTTCTCTTGTGGTGCCGGTTATCAGATGCTGACGATCCCGGTCGGACGGACGGGTCATTCTACACGATCCGCGGAATCGATCAGGTGCCGACGACCCGCTCTTCTCCGGTGGCGATGTTCATGCCGTCGCCCCGAAGAAAGTTGATCAACGTGATGTTGAATGCCCGGGCGGTGTCAATCGCCAGGGTGGTCGGGCCGGAGATTGCACCGACCACCGGGATTCCGGCGACCGCCGATTTCTGGAGGATCTCGAACGAGGTGCGCCCGGAGACCATGAGGATATCGGCATCGATCCCGGACGCGGCGATCAGCCGGTTGCCGATCGCCTTGTCGACCGCGTTGTGCCGGCCGACGTCCTCCCGGCAGGCGATGATCTCTCCCGATCGGTCGAACAGGGCTGCAGCGTGCAGGGCGCCGGTTCGGCCGAAGCTCTCCTGCGACGCGCGCAGTCGCTCCGGCAGCGTCGCGAGCACCCTCCGGTCTATCATCGGCCCCGCGGCGACCGGCTGGGCCCGGGTCGCCAGCGCCTCGAGAGACGCCCGGCCGCACAGTCCGCAGGCGGCACTGGCCATGAGGGTGCGCCTCAAGCGCTCCGCGTCGAACACGACGCCGGGTGCCAGCTGTATATCGACCACATTGTCCTGCGAAGGACCCTCCGTCTCGCAGTGGCGGATGGTCCCGATCGCATCAGCGCTCGGGACGATACCCTCGGTGAGCGCAAAGCCGGCCGCCAGCTCGATATCGTGGCCGGGGGTCCGCATGATCACCGCCAGCGGTTCTCCCTGGACGCGGATCTCCAGCGGCTCCTCGACGACGATCCAATCTTCGACGTCGCGCCGGTTCGTGCCCCTCAATTGCACGATAGGCCGGGTTTCGATCGGGCTGCGAGCCACCTGGCGATCTCCTCTGAGGGGCCCGGGTCGAGGGACACAGAGCACCCCCGGATGTGAACCTCGAGGCCACCTGAATTCGCCGTCATTCTAATGGATCCCGTGAGTTTGCACCGGTGTTCAAGGCGCGGATTAATCCCCGCGACCGACGCACAACCGGCCCATAATGCTCTTGACACGTAAACGACCTTCTGTAAAAGTGTGAAGTCTTTTCCACAGGAAGCAGGCCGGAACCGGCGTCGGCGGCCGGATTCGAGAGAGGGTCATGCGACGTTACAGCTTACGGGCAGCGCTCATCTTGGGCGTGATCCTGATCGGTCTGCCGGTCGGGGCGCGGGCGCAGATCCGGGAAAAGTCCTGGGAAATCTTTCCGTACCTCGGTCACGTCGCCTACAGTCATCCCGATTTCGGAGACACGG
>JAPUIN010000196.1 GCA_027297005.1 Acidobacteriota bacterium | reverse complement strand
CCTTCTGAAACCTGACTCCGGGTGGCTCGACGCGTCTTCAGGACCTTTTCCCCCTGAAGAACGTAGGAGACATCATGGTCGTCGTACCACCAGATCTCGCGCCCACCTGGCTCACCGGTGCGGCGCGTCGGGAGACCGACCGCCCTGAGGATGCGGCCAAGGTCACTCGCCTGGCCGTAGCGATCGATCATCCTCTTTACCTCCGGCCATTCGGGGTTGGTCCTCAACTCGACATTGGCGAGCACCGGTCGGCCCTTCCGGGCGCGACGCGAGACGTCCCGGTCCTCCGGAACGCGGAAACGTACAGCATCGAACCCGGCCGGATCGTAGAAGCGCAGATAGTAGTAGCGGAAGTCGCGGTCAACGGGAAAGGTGAACTCATAAAAGCCGTGCCGATCGGTCGTGGTCCTGGTCTCCTCAAGGTCCTGGCTCCGCTTATTGAATTTGAAGTTCGTCAGAGTGACGTAGGTGCGCGCTTTGAGCAGCCGCACCGTGTGCCCCGCGACGGGCTGACCCGATGCGTCCGTAATCTGCCCCCGGACGACGACCTCCGGTCCGGGATCACTCCACGCCGGACCGGCACCCGCCACCAGAATGAGCACGATGGAGGAGACAAAACTCGCGCGGCAAAACGGGAACACCGCGCGCGAACTCCCCGGTCCGGCTGCCATCGCCTCGCTCATCGATAGTTGGTGTACTGCATGTCGATTGGTAGATCTCGATCTTTGAGGATCCGAATCGCCGCCTGGAGATCATCCCTGTTTTTTCCGCGTACGCGCACCTGATCGCCCTGGATCGCCACCTGCACTTTCAGTTTCGCACTCTTGAGGACCTTCACGATCTCCTTCGCATGTTCCAGGGGGATACCCTGCTGCAGCTGCACCTCCTGGCGGACACTGCCACCCGATGCCGCCTGCGGCTTGTCGAAGGTCAGACCCTTGAGCGGCACTTTGCGGCTCGCCAGGCGCCCGGCCAGAATGTCGACGACCGCTTTGAGCCTGTACTCGTCCTCGGCCTGCAGCACGAGAGCATGCGCCTCGCGGCGGATCCCGGCGGAGCTGCCGCGGAAATCATATCGCTGTCCGATCTCCTTCGCCGCCTGCTGGACGGCATTGTCCACTTCCTGGAGATCGATCTTAGAAACGACGTCGAAGGAATGCTCGGACGCCACAACGTCCTCCTGAACGCACCAAAAGGGCGCCATTCTAGCATCCGGATTCCGACGTTTGCAAGGTCGGGGCGCCTCCCACGGGATGCAGGATCGCTCAGGGCGCGATCTCCCGGATCTTCACGTCCGGAGGGGCCTCGAAGTGGAACAGGGACTCCGGAAGGGAACCAACCAGGCGGACGCGGTCGAACCGATAACTCACCCGGCCGCCAAGGGGATCGACGATTGTCAGCGCCCGGATCAGGCCGTCGCTCTCGCTCTCGACGAGCAGATAATCGTAATCGGCGCCGGGTGACCGGGGCCTCAGGAGCAGCGGGCGGCTCCCGGCAGTCTGCGCGGCCGTTCCCCAGCCGATCGAGAACTCGCGGGAAAGATCGATCCGATCGCGCAGCAGCAACGACATGCCCTGTCCGGCGTCGTCCAGATGCAATGGCGCTACGACCACCTGTCGATCCTCGGGGAGATAAAGATAGACCCGCGAGCCGTCGGCGATCGCCAGCTTGCCGGGCGGCTCATCGTATTCCCAACGCATCTTCCCCGGGCGCAATAGGAAGACCGTGCCGGTCTCTGTTTGAGGGCGAGGCAAACCCGGCGATTCGAGGGTCTGGGTGAATGAGGCGACCAGCCCGCGAATCGATTCGAGACTGGCCTGCAGCCGCAGCGCATGCTTCGCAGCGTCCCCGGTCCCGGACGGCGCGGCTCCGGGCCCGGACCATGCGGCGCCGATGAGGAGGAGGGCGCAGCAGATCCGTGCCCCTGGCACGATGGGCCTGCGCTGACTCTCCGATCGAGTCCTCATGCTCCTGATCCTAACAGGAGAACCGGATCATCGGAGCCTCCCCTTGCCTCATTCCTGTGAGCCCGGCCGCGTTGACACCCTGGGGAGCCTCGGATAAACTCGCGGTCCGCATGTCGGCGAAGAAAGCACTCATCGGGATTGCGGTACTGATCGCGATCCCCATCGTCACTCTCGTTTACATTCCCGGGGCGGCAGTGCGCGAGTCGTTCGGAGGCTCGGCGGTGGCGCTGCGCCGCGGTGTGCATCTGCGCCTCCCGCTCTACCATCGCATTCATCGTTATCCTCCGACGCCGATTCTGATCGACGAAGGGGTGGAAATCGTCACGAAGGACAAGGCCTCCTTCAAGATCCCGGTTCGCGTTGCCGCCTGGCCGTCACCGGGCGACCTCCTCACCTTCCACACGGCGTGCAGCGGGCGCGCGCCTGGCGAGTTCATCCGCGAGCGGGTGCGCGAGGCGGTGCAGGCCTCGGCGAGCAACCTGAACGCGGATCAACTGCTCACGGTTGATGCGGCGCGGCAGCTGGCGCCTGCCCTGGGCGCCGATCTGATCGGCCGGGGGATTGCCGACGACGGGGTCGTCATCGGACGCCCTTCGCAACAGGTGATGCTCAACGCGGTCATCGACTACCTGGGGAGAAAGTTCCCCGCCTCCGCCCGCCGCCTTGCGGAGTTTGCTCTTGAGGAAGACCCCGAGGAGCCGCTTTATCACACCGCGATGGGGATCGTCCTGGAGGGGGAGAAGCAGGTCGAAGACGCCGAGCGTGCTTACTTGGACGCGCTGTTCCTCGACCCCTCCAGTGTCGAGCCGATGAGCCGGCTCTTCATGATCTACCAGACGAGCAGCAATCCCGGTTCGCTCCGCCGGCTGGAACGCCTCCTGCTCGCGGCTCTGGACAAATCTCCGGATTCGGCGCTTCATCATCACTGGATGGGGCAACTTCTGATGCGGACGGGACGCCGTGCGGAGGCACGGAACGCATTCAACAACGCCATTCGTCTAGAGCCCGAAAATGCCGAGTTCCATATCAGCCTCGGGGGAATCGAAATCCAGGATGGGCGCCTGGAGGAAGCACGGACGGCGCTGCAGGAAGCTCTGCGGCTCAAACCCAATCATTCCCTCGCATGGTTCAATCTGGGCGTGTCCTTCGCCGTCGAAGGACGGATGGACGAGGCGATCGAGCAGTTCCAGAACGCCGAGCGCGCCGCTATCCCGAGTCACCCGCTGCTCAACGCGCTGGCCCAGGCCTACGAAGAGAAAGGACTCCTCGATCGCGCGGCCGAGTACCTGCGGCAGTCGCTGGCGCTGCACGCGGATCAGCCGGACCGCCGCGCCGCGCTCTCGCGGATCGAGAAGGCCCTCAGTTCGCCGGACTGACCTCCGACCCGCGCGCGCGCCGTCTCCTGGCGCGCACGATTGTGACCACCACGTAAATCGCCAGGCCGATCCCGATCGCCCAGACGTAGCGCCTGAAATGGACCTGGACTTCTGCCCAGGAGGTCCCCAGCGCCGAGCCGGCCCATGCGATCAACGCTACCCAGCACAGATTGCTGATCGTGGAATAGACCAGAACGGGCCGCCAGCCGAGACGCCCGATCCCAGCGGCATATAGGAACACGCCGCGCACGCCGGGGAGAAACCGATTGATCGCGAGCAGGCGCGTGCCATACTGCCGATACCCACCTGCGATTCTGTCGAGCTCGCCCCGCGCCCACCTCGATCTCAGAAAGAAGTAGGAGCGCCCGAACCGCGCCCCGAACGCGTAGGCCGTCAGCGCCCCCGAGACACTTCCAAGCAGGCAGATGGCGACCACGGCCGGAAATGACAGCGCCCCTGTGCCGGCCAGAAAACACGCGAACAGCATCGTGGAATCGCCCGGAACCGGCGGGAACACGTATTCGAGCCAGGCGAGCAGCAGGACAAGCCCCAACCCTGCCCAAGGATTGGCCTGGACTGTATGCTGAATCGCCTCGCTCATGACATGAAGGGATCAGATTTTCTCGACCAAGTCGCCCAGAAACGGAATGGCCCAGCGTTCGCCGCGCATCGCCTTGATGACGCACACGAGAGCCAGCGCGACGTACAGAAGGAGCAGGTTGGCCAGGCCAAATGCAAACAGCCAGGCGAAAACCTTCGACAGCGTGGAGAGCACGGCCCCCAGGAAGATCACGGTGAGAAAGATGAGGCAGGCGACGCCGCTCAGTATCAGCCCCTGTTTGGCGTGCCACCTCACATATTCCCGCTTGGTGACCATGAAGGGGACCAATGCCAGAACCCAGAGGTAGGAGAAGACCAGCATGATCCGGGCCTCCTCGTCGAGGTCCTCCGGCTGAAGCTGGCTTTCTTCGCTGGTCAAAGGATTCGTAGCCATCTCAGACCTCGTGGCCCCCTCGGATTCGGGGCGGACCCATCAAACGGAAGTCCACCGAACTGCTTTATAATAGCCACCCTCCCTCGAAGTCAAGGAGCGCTATGAGCAGCCTCACCCCGATGCTCCGGCAGTACCAGCAGATCAAGGCCGAGCACCCCGACAGCATCCTCATGTTCCGGCTGGGGGATTTCTACGAGATGTTCTACGACGACGCCCGCTCCGCCTCGAAGGTGCTGTCGCTCACCCTCACATCGCGCGGTCGTGGAACGCTCAACGAGGCACCCATGTGCGGATTACCTTACCATGCCGTCGAGGGCTACATCGCAAAGCTGCTGCAGAAGGGGTTCCGGGTCGCCATCTGTGATCAAGTCGAGGATGCGCGAGCTGCGAAGGGGATCGTGAAGCGCGCCGTGACGCGGGTCGTCTCGCCCGGCACAATCATCGACCCTGCCCAGCTTCGACCCCGTGAACCGAATTACATCGCCGCGGTTCACGCGATTGGTGACCCGGCGCGCGGCCGCGCCGGCGACGGGATCGGATGCGCCTACCTCGATCTATCGACCGGTGACTTCCGCCTCGCCGAGCACCGTGGTATGGACGCTGCCGAGTCATTGCGCGAGCAGTTGGCATGGTTCGCGCCGCGCGAAATCGTTCATGCCGAAGGGGCCGACCCGACGACGCACCTTCCAGTCGACGCGCTCGAGGGGGTGTTGAAAAGCATCGCCCCCTCCT
>JAPUIN010000195.1 GCA_027297005.1 Acidobacteriota bacterium | reverse complement strand
CATGACGGTCCGGGGGGCGCGGGCCCGCGGCGCGCGCGTCGCCACGACGGTCTATTCGGGACGGTTTCTCGAACGCTCCTCGCTAAGGCTTGAGTTCCAGCGGCTGTGCGGCGGCGCGGCGCCAGGCGCCACACGTCGCGGGGGACGCGCCGGTCGGATCGCGCTATCCCGCAGTCGCACCGCGCAGCGGCCGGCCCGTCGCCGCGCGCGGCCAAAGAGGCGGCGGCGGAGGTCCGGTTGACCGCGATCCGATGTGCTACACTCCCCCGCTCCATGAGGATCACCGCGCGCCGAATCCGCGTATCCGCCACTCTGGCTCTGTTCGCATCGCTCGGTGTCGCGGGTGACACCTCCCCCAAGGCCCTCCCGCCGTCCGACTCACTCACCGTCCGCATCGGCCTCACCACTGACCGCGTCAGGGCACGCATCTCGGCCGACGGCGGGATCATCATCCGTTCCCTCACCGACGGCTCGCGCATCTGGAAGCGGCAGTTCGCGGCCGGGATCTACGTCGTCAGCGACGTCGAGGGAGGCGAGACCGGACTCGTCTATCGCGTGCAGGTGGCATCCTACGCGGCCAAGGACCAGGCGCTCGCGAAGAAGGCGGAGCTCGAGGAGCTCCTGCCCGAGGAGAAGACCGTTCTCGTCTATCACCCCGATCGGCACGCCTGGCGGGTCCGGATCGGAGAGTTTCAGGCACGGGAGGACGCCACGGCGCTCGTTCAGCAGCTGAACGACGCAGGGTTCGAGGAGCTCTGGGTCGCCGAGCAGGGACGGTCGGTCAACGCCCGCCGCAGAATCCGGCTCGTCGACGATCGCTGGCGCGACTACTTGACAAAATACGATCGCGTCGGGATCGAGCCCGTCCAGCCCGGCCGCCGCATCAACGTCGATGATCGATCGTACCGCGGTCGCATCGAGGCGCGCGTCGACAAGTCGGGGAACCTGCGCCTGATCAACGAGCTCGACATAGAGCAATATCTGCGCGGTGTGGTCCCGAACGAGATGGGACCCGGGGTCTACCCGGAGATCGAGGCCCTGAAGGCCCAGACGGTGGCGGCGCGGACCTACATGATCTCGAACCTCGGGCAGTTCGCCGAGAACGGTTATGACATCTGCGACTCGCCGGCCTGTCAAGTCTACAAGGGAGCCGGCACCGAGCACCCGGTGACCGATCGAGCGATCGAGGAAACGCGAGGGCTGGTGTTGACGTTCAAGGGGGAGCCGATCAACGCCATGTACACCTCGACCTGCGGCGGTCATACCGAAAACGGATCTCTCATCTTCCATACCGAAAAGGGGCCTTACCTGAAAGGGGTGCCTTGCTACCCGGAGGTGGAGGCGGAGACGCGGACGATTCGGGGCCGAGCCTGGGGACCGAACGTCACGCTCGAGGACGGCTCGAAGCTAATCCAGGAGATCGTTCTTCTCGAGTTGCTCGGTATCGTCAGGGCGGGCGCCCTCAACGTCGAAAACCTCCTCGAGCGGTGCTCGCCGGGGGACGCCGAGCGCTGGACGTCATTGACGCTCGAACGGCTGGGAAAGAAACCGAAGGGGGAACGCCTGGGGGATCGGGATCTGACGCTTCAGCGGTTCGCGACCTACCTGGCGAATGCGCTCGGCTGGGACGAGCGGATGGAGATGGCGTTCAACGAGCCGGATCTCCCGTACCTCCTGGCGTTCCGGGATGGCACTCTGGTGCCGGAGCATGCGAGGCGACCGATCGCAGTTCTGATCCTGGAAGGGATCCTGCAGCCGTTCCCCGATAACACGCTGCGCCCCCATTACTACCCGTCCCGCGGGATGGTGCTGCGGACCCTGTTCCGGGTGCTCGAGTTTTATGACGGGCTCGGGCGCGTGCGTGCCAAGTACCGGGGGAGTGAGGGGGAGCGGCTCCTGCTCGAGGTTGACGACGAGGTGACGCCGTACGACATCAAGCCCGACGTCTCCCTCCTGAGATCCTTCCGTGACGTCTCCTATCCTGCCGCTGAGATCCCGATCACGCTCGGTGATAGGGTCTACTATCGCCTGTCCGGCGACGGGGCGATCGAGGTGCTGGAGGTGGTTGCGAACCCACGCGGCGTCTCCGATGACCGGTATTTCTCGAACTACCGGTGGGAGAAGCGTTACACGCGCGAGGAGATGGAGAAGCGTCTTAAGTCGCGTCTCGATGTGGGGCGCCTCGAGGATATCCGTGCGATGCGCCGCGGCGTCAGCCGCAGGGTGGTGGAGATCCGGATCACGGGAAGCCGGGGGTCGTTCTCCATCAACGGATTTCCGATCCGGACGGCCCTCGGCATCCCGGAGAATCTGTTCACCATCGACCGGGTTCGCGACGCGAAGGGAGGCGTCGAATTGTTCATCTTCACCGGTAAGGGGTGGGGGCACGGGGTCGGGTTGTGCCAGGTCGGCGCGTACGGCATGGCGCTGCGGCGGAAGAGTTACGAAGAGATCCTGACCCACTATTACACCGGCGCCAGGTTGACGCGCGGGAGCGCCGTCATTGACACCCGCCGGGCGGCGGACGATAATCGCGCGACGGCAGATCCGAAGTCGTCTTACCAGCCCTGACAATCCGAGGTGACGGCGTATCGTGGCGACGGATCCGGACAGTATCCGCGGTCGGCTGAGGCCCCTCAGTATCGCTGATGTTCTCGAGTTCCTGAGATCCCTCAACCGGATCGGTGTGCTCACGCTGTCGACGGGAGGCGTGACGATCTGGATCTATCTCAGGCGCGGCCGGGTGATCCACGCCACCTCGACGCGCGCGGCGGACCGCCTCATCGATCTCCTCCTGCGCTGGAATCTCCTCGACGAGGAATCTCACGCTCGCGCTCTCCGGCTCGCGGCCGGCGGAGAGAGGATCGGGAAGGCCCTGGTCGCCACGGGAGCTCTCTCGCCGCGTGCGCTGCTCGACGCGCGGGACCGGCAGGTGCGGCAGATCGTGCTGTCGTCCTTCGAATGGGAGGATGGCACCTACGATTTCACGGAGAGGGAGGAGCCAGATCCGGAGGCGATCGCGGTCGATCTGGATGTTCTCGATCTCGTGGTGGAGGGGATCCGTACGCTGCACGCCGCGGTGCTGTTCAAGATGCGCCTTGCGTCGCGCTCCTGGGTTTACGAGGCGATCCCTCCTGTCGATCGCAAGGTGTCGTTCGATCTCGAGCCGCACGAGCGGTACGTCCTGGAACTCGTCGACGGGCGGCGCGACATTGGATTGCTGATCCGGGCCTCGCAGTTTCCTGAAGAGGAGACGCTGCGTGTTCTGTTTATGCTCGGGTGTCTCGGGTACCTTAAGCGTCGGCCCGGCGCTCCGGCGCCGGACGAAGAGGCGGGTGAATCGACCGGCGACCTCCTCGCGCACTACAACGGTCTGTACGAGCAGATCCATGGCACGCTGATGGCTGAGGTCGGACCGATCGTCTCCGAGCTGCTCGACAAGACGCTCAGGGAAACGCGCGACCAGCATCCCCGGATCTTCGATCGGACCCGCCTCGGCGGGGACGGCACTCTGGACGGCGACCTGCTGCGCGAAACGCTGCAGGAGATGGAGTCGCCGGAGCGGCGGCAGGTGCTGATCGCGGGCCTCAATGAACTGCTCTACGCGCAGATCCTCGTGCGGGACACCGGCGGCGTCATGCGCCTTGGCAACCCGGTCGCCATTCAGTTCCTCGATAGCAACTTTTAGTTCGGGAGGATCCCATGCGTTTGATCAGCTACACCTTCCTGGCCGTAGGCCTGTCGGCTGCCGCCCAGGCTTCCGACGTACTCGTCGTTGACGCCTCC
>JAPUIN010000194.1 GCA_027297005.1 Acidobacteriota bacterium | reverse complement strand
CCCGCTCGGATTGAGGAGCTTCAGGACGGAGCCCTTGTCGCGAGCGCGCTTGAAGCAGGCGACGAGCTCGCCGATCCCCGCGCTGTCCATGTACGAGACGCTGTTCAGGTTCAGCAGGACGTTTGTGCGGCCCTCGTCGAGCAGGCCATTCACGATCTCGCGCAGTTTGAGATCCCCCTCGCCGATGGTAATTTTCCCCGACAGGTCCAGAACGGTGACCTTTCCGTGATGCCTCGTGCTGGCCTTCATCCCTTCCTCCCCTTCAATCCCCCGCCACTGCGGTCATGCCGGTCGGCCATCTCGAGCCGCTTCTCGAGCACGACCTCTGTCCCTTTTCCGCGACTGCACTGAAAGGCGACGTGATCCACGAAGTGTTTCATGAAGAAGATCCCGCGTCCACTGGATAGGAATAGATTTTCGTCCGCCCGGGGATCCGCCGTTTTCGTCCAGTCGAAGCCCGGCCCCTCGTCACGGACGCGAACCCGGAAATGCTCGGCATTCTGCTCGAAATCGACCTCGACGATCTTCTCGTCGTCCATGTTGTTGCCGTGCTTGATGGCATTGATGAACGCCTCGCGCACGGCCAGACCGATATTCAGCGCCTCAGGCTTCGCGAACCGCGCGCCCCGCGCGAGGTCCTGGGCGATCTCGTGAACGAGATCGACATACCCGATCCGGCTCCGCAGCTTAAGGTTGATTCTTCTCCCCACGATCCCCGGATCTCCAGGGAACCGCCCCATGGCGGTCCCGCACCCTGGACCGAACCTCGAGTGCCGGTCACTCTTTGCACCTTACCACCTGCACAGGAGCGGCTTATGCTAGCCAAAATCTCCAAGCCGTGTCAAATCGTGGCCCCGCGTTTTCCGTCCGGATCGCCATCAGGGAAGCCGAACCGCCGATCGAAGGCCCGATACTGGATTGCCTCGGCCACATGTTCCGCAGCAACCTCTTCGATCCCTTCGAGATCGGCGATGGTGCGCGCCACCTTCAGGATGGCATCGTGGGCACGGGCCGAGAGACCGAGATGGCGGACGGCCCGATCGAGAAGGCGGCGTCCCGCCGCGTCGGGACAGGCTTGGCGCACCAGCAAAGCTCCCGAGAGAGTCGAATTGTGCCGATGCGCGCTCCCTCTCAGTCTTGTCGCCTGCCTGCGTCGCGACTCTTCGACGCGGGCTGCCACCGCCTCGCTGCTCTCGGGAGGCCGGCGCGATCGGGCCGGAGGGGGGACCTCGACCTGCATCTGAAATCGATCCAGTAACGGACCGGAGACGCGCCCGCGGTACTGCGCGATCATCGCCGGGGAGCAGCCGCACGCCCGCTCCCCTCTCCCCAGCTGCCCACACGGGCATGGATTCATCGCCGCGATCAGCATGAACTCCGCCGGCATGACGTGCGTCCGGTTGGCGCGGGTGATCCGGACTTGACGATCCTCCAGAGGTTGGCGCAGCACGTCGAGAGTGGCGCGTCCGAATTCCGCCAGCTCGTCGAGAAACAGGACGCCCTGGTGGGCCAGCGTCACCTCGCCCGGTCGTGGGATCCGTCCCCCCCCGACGAGGCCGATGCCACTGATCGTGTGATGGGGGGCCCGCACCGGGCGCTCCTGGATCAGTCCCGGCCCGTGGAGAAGACCTGCCGCGCTATGAATCGCGGTCACCTCGATCGCTTCCTCGATCGACAGGAGCGGGAGGATCCCCGGAAGGCGGCGCGCGAGCATCGTCTTGCCGCATCCGGGTGGCCCCACCAGCAGGAGGGGATGACCCCCTGCCGCCGCCACCTCGAGCGCACGCCGGGCATGAGCTTGGCCGCGCACCTCCGACAGATCGCCGTGCCGCGATTCCCTGCGCGGCGCGTAGTGAATGGCCCGGGGCTGATCGACCTGAGTGCTGCGGTCGAGCACGACATGCACCGCGTCGCGCAGGTGAGCCACGGCCCTCACAGACGGGCCCGGGACCGCGCGCGCCTCGGGTCCGTTGCCGTCGGGGACGATGACTTGCGGCAGCCCGAGACCGCGCGCGAGCAGAACGAACGGGAGGCATCCCGGCACCGGCCGGACCCCCCCGTCCAGAGCCAATTCACCCACCACCAGGAACTCTTCGAGTCGCGGACGGGGCAAATCGCCCCGTGCCGCGAGAATAGCGAGCGCGATCGGCAGATCGAGCGCGGTCCCCTGCTTGCGGATGTCGGCCGGCGCGAGGCTGATCGTGATGCGACGGGGAGGGATCTCGTAACCCGAGTTTCTCAGCGCCACCCGCACGCGGTCGGCGCTCTCGCGCACGGCCGCATCCGGGAGCCCGATGGTGCTGACATGGGGCAGACCGCCGGAAAGATCACACTCAACGGTGAGAGGTATCGCTTCAATACCGAAAAGGCAGGCACTCCGAACTTTAGCGAGCATAAACCATCCCGCGCCATTCCCGCGATCCGGCGGGAACGGGCGATCCGGCGGCTCTCCGGAGCGGACACCCGGCATCGTACCGAAGCGCTTCGAACCGGGTCAAGCCTCATCATTCCCCACACGGAACACCGCTCGGCCCCCCCCGCCATCCCCACCGGGGCAAGACGGGGGACTGTGGTACGATGCGATACTTTGATGGTCACGCCGCCCTACTCGACTTCAGGTCAGTCCTCCGCCCATCGCAGCACAGCGCAGAATGACGAGTATGTATTCACCGGTCGACGTCCCCCCGCATCCCGAGATGGAGAGCGAGGAATCTGTCCGGGTCTTGCGCCGGGTCGCGCGCATGGGGAGAGCGAGGCGGAGACTCAGGGGACGGAGGAGATGATAGGGATCGATCGTCGACGACGCGGCGCCTCGCATCCGGCGGCGCCTCCTCCCCAACGCGGCCCCACACTAAGCCCGGACAGGCTCCAGGCCCGATGCGACTGAGGGATCTGCCGCTGCTCGGCGACCTCGCGCGCCGGCCGCCCGGCGAAAAACGGTTTCTCATCTGTGTGCCGCTCATCGGGATCCTGACCGGGCTCTCCTCCGCCGCCCTCGTTTGGCTGCTGGGGCAGATTCAGAAGGTGTTCTGGGGAAGCGAGCACGGCATCCTCGACACGGCCCTGGGGCTTCCGCCGCTGCATCGCCTCCTCGCCCCCATGATCGGCGGACTGCTGGTCGGTCTGCTGATCCTGCTCGCCCGACAATCACTGCGCGGCCACGGGGCGAGCGGCATCATCGAGGCGGTCGCCACGCGTGGCGGCATCATCCCTCTGAAGCCGACCTTCCTCCGCGTCGGAGCGACGCTCCTGACCGTCGGGTCAGGAGGATCGCTCGGACGCGAGGGACCTCTGCTGCGGGTCGGTGCGGCCCTGGCGTCCCTGATGGCCCGTACCGTCGGGCTTTCCAGCCATCGCGTGAAGATCCTGATTGGTTGCGGCGCCGCCGCCGGTATCGCCGCGGCCTACAATGCGCCGATCGGCGGCGCCCTGTTCGCCATGGAGGTTATCCTCGGCAACTTCGCGCTGGAGAGCTTCGGTCCGATCGTCATCTCGTCGGTGCTCGCCACGGTCATCACGCGCGCCCTGATGGGAGACTACCTGGCCTATTCGCCACCTCCACATGAGATGCTGGCTTCGGCGTGGGAGTTGGGCAACTACCTGTTCATGGGTCTCCTGATCGGGATCGCGTCCGCGCTTTTCATTCTCGCGCTGCGCGGAGCAGAGCGGGGATTCGATCGCCTGCCGTTGCCCGGATGGTCGAAGCCGCTGATCGGATTCTCGATCCTCGGTGTCATCGGGATCGGGTTCCCGCATGTCTTCGGCAACGGTTACGACACGACCAATCTGGTACTGAACGGAGCGCTCCCGCTGAAGCTGATCCTGCTGCTACCCATCCTGAAGGTCCTCTCAACGGCTCTCACGATGGGATCCGGCGGCGCCGGTGGTCTCTTCACACCAACGCTCTTCGTCGGCGCGGTGCTCGGCTCTGCATACGGAAGCGGATGCGAAGCTCTCTTTCCCGGAGCCACCTCCGGCCCCGGCGCCTACGCCCTGGTCGGAATGGGCGCCATG
>JAPUIN010000193.1 GCA_027297005.1 Acidobacteriota bacterium | reverse complement strand
CCCGGAGATCATGTCCGATCCCGTTAGAGCATCTCGGGAATGATGCTCACGACCCTTCGCGAGCGCCTGGCGCGTCGTGTGCGTCGCCGCCTCGAGCGCCCGCAGCGCGCGGCTGTCCTGGTGCCGATCATCGACGACGGTGATCCCGTTCGTCTGCTCTTGACCCGACGGACGGACGACCTGCCGACCCACCGCGGTCAGGTCGCCTTTCCGGGGGGTTTCATGGACTCGGGTGAGCACGACCCGGTGCAGACGGCGCTGCGGGAGGCGGAGGAGGAGGTCGGTCTCCTCCGCGAGCGCGTCGAGATCCTGGGTTCGCTGGACGACCACATCGCCCGGACCGCGACGGTGGCGGTGACGCCGATCGTCGGGCGGATCATCGACCTCCCGCCGCTGACGCCGGGGACCGGCGAGGTCGCCCGCATCTTCACCATTCCCCTCGAGGATCTCGCCAATCCGGATCGGTGGAGCGAACGGACAGAGCGCGCACGCGGGCGCACCTACCGGGTCGCCGCCTTCGATCACGAGGGGGAGACGCTGTGGGGATTGTCGGGACGGATCACGCTTCAACTGCTGGAACTGCTCGGCCTCGGATCACCGGCGCCGCGTGCCCCCGATCCGGCCGAACTCTAGGAGCTTAGCCCGGGAGCCACCCTCCGAGACCAATGCCCCAAGCGAGGTGGGCGCCGATGGCGATGCTGCCGATCCCGGCGGCCAGCCGGAGGGAGCGCTGCACCCGAGCGGCGCGACGACGCGCCAGGACGAGCGGAGCCGCGACGACGACGCTCATCAGGGTCATGCCGACCACCGAGCCGGCGCCGAGCACTCCCAGATAAAGCGTCCCGTACAGCCACGTCGGGATCGTCGCCAGAACGACCAGCGCGACGGCGCCGCTTCCGGCCAGACCATGGACTCCGCCGACGAGAAACGGTCGGATGACGGCGCGCAGCGGGTGGGGATGACAATGGAGCGCGTCGCCGTGGTGCGGCACGGCATGGAAGTGAAGATGGCTGTGCTCGACATCGCCGTGCCGATGCGTGTGGACGTGCACCCGTCCGCGCAGCGCCCCGACGACCGTCGTGGCCCCGAGCCAGATGAGCATGAGCGCGGCGGCCATCTCGAACAGCCCTCCGACGCGCTCGCTCAACGGAACGCGCATCAGCACGAGCGCGCCGCCAAAAACACCGAGCATCACGGCATGCCCGAGCCCCCAGGAGAGCCCTGCGATCCCCGCGCGCCGGATCCCGCCACCATCGCTCGTCAGGGCGGTCACCGCCGCGAGATGATCGGCGTCGAGCGTGTGCCTGAGCCCCAGAGTAAACCCGAGCAGGAGAACGGCCGCGAGGGTCGGATCGGACATGGGAAAACTGTACCACTGCCGCCGCTCTCGCGGCCAGCGGTAGCGACATGAAGCAGACGGTCCGCGTTGACAGCCCTGCCACCTTGGATTTACCATTCCCGCGGATCGCAAACGTCGTTTCGCGGAAAATTCGAACCCGGGCGGGCCGGCGTGAAGGCCGGTTCGAGCCCCGCGCGATGCGAACCACCGAACCCGGTCAGGCCCGGAAGGGAGCAGCCGTCAGGCGGACCTCGCAGGTGCCGCGGGTCCCCTTGAACCGGTCCTCAGGCCGGCCTGCTCTCTCCAGCGACGGAGGCAGCTCCGTCATTTCGCTCGTGAGCCACCCTTGAGCTATCAGGTCCTCGCCCGCAAGTATCGTCCTCAGACTTTCGAGGAGGTGATCGGCCAGAAACCGATCGTCGTCACTCTCCAGAACGCGGTCTCGCAGAATCGGCTCCACCACGCTTACCTTTTCTCCGGCCTGCGCGGCGTCGGTAAGACGACCGTGGCGCGTCTGATGGCCAAGGCGGTCAACTGCGCCCAGGGTCCAACGCCGAAACCGTGCAACAACTGCTCGTCCTGCGACGAGATCGCCACCAGCCGCAGCCTCGACGTCCTGGAGATCGACGGCGCCAGCAACCGCGGTATCGACGCCATCCGGGAGCTGCGCGAGACGGTGCGCTATGCGCCGGCGCGCGATCGATACAAGGTCTTCATCATCGATGAGGTCCACATGCTGACCGCGGAGGCGTGGAACGCGCTGCTGAAGACCCTCGAGGAGCCACCGGCGCACGTGCTGTTTCTGTTCGCCACGACCGAGTACAGGAAGATCCCGCTCACCATTCTCTCCCGTTGCCAGCATTTCGAGTTCAAGAAGATCTCGCCGTCGGAGATCCGCGCGCACCTCGTGCGGATCGCGAAGGGGGAGGGGGTCAAGTTTGAGGAGGGAACGCTCGATCTGCTCGGTCGTCTTGCGGAGGGATCGCTGCGCGATGCCCAGAGCGCACTGGATCAGGTGATCGCGTTTTCCGGCGACACGCTCAGCGTCGAGCAGGCCCGGACGATTCTCGGCGTGATCGATCGCGAGCTGGTGACCAGATTCTTCACCGCCGTGCGATCGCGCAACTGCGATCAATTGATCGGCCTCATCGAGACCGTCTTCGACAAGGGATATCAGCCGGTCCAGTATCTGGAGGACCTGATGGCGTACGGGCGCGACCTGCTTCTGGCCTGCGTCGTGCCCGATCCGACCAAGCACCTGACCGGAACCGTCGAAGAGATCCGCGCGCTCACGGAGATCGGGAAGACGTTTGGCGAGGACGCGCTCCTGCGGCTGCTGGAGCTGATGACCCGCGAGGAGCCGAGGCTGAAGAGCTCGGCCCACCCGCGCTTCCTTCTGGAGGCGATGGCGATCAAGCTCAGTCGACTTCAGGATCTGCGTCCGATCGAGGATCTGATCGCGCGCCTGGAGAAGGCGCCGGGAGGTCCCGGACATCAGGCGCCTGACCCCCCTTCTTCCCCCACCCCGCCCGAAGGGAGTCCGCGAGGGCGCAGGGAGACGACGCCCGCGGGAATGCGGCCGTCCGGCGTCGCGCCTGCCGATCCCCCCGCGGCGAAACCCGGAACTCCGGAGCCAGCCCCCGTGACCCGTCCGTCGCGGTCCACCACGGGAGGTGAAGCGGTGGTCGAGGCGATTCTTAAAAAGGTTCACGACGAACGCGGCGCTCTGGGAGGCTTTCTCGGGCAGGCCGCGTGGGTCGAAATCCGTGACGACGCCCTGTGCATCGCGTTCGGCGAGAAGCAGGCGTTCTTCAAAGAGAAGGTCGCGAGCCGCGATGCGATCGAGTATCTGAAGCGCGCGGCGGAGGAGATCGCGGGGCGCGAGTTGTCGATCCGCGTCGAGACGGCCACGCCTGCTCTCATCGATACCGCCGAGGTGTCGCCGGCCGAAGCTGAGGCGAGCCGTAAGCGGCGCCTGCGCGAGGATGCCATGAAGGAGCCGGCGGTCCAGAAGGTTCTGGAGGCGTTCGGCGGGGAGATCGTCGACGTCGATTCGGTCTGAGCGGAACCGTTCGCCGGCAGGGCACATTCCCGGGGAGAGAGACGCAATGGATATGAAAGCGCTGATGCAACAGGCGCAGAAGATGCAGGAGAAAATGCAGCGCGAGATCGCCGAGCTGAAGGTCGAGGCGTCGTCGGGCGGCGGCATGGTCACCGTCACCATGTCGGGCAGCCGCGAACTGCTCGGGGTCAAGATCTCTCCCGAGGTGGTCGAGGGGGGGGACGCCGAGATGCTGGAGGATCTCGTCCGCGCCGCCGTCAATGAGGCGAACCGCAAGGTCGAGGAGGCGCTCGGGCAGAAAATGGGCGGCCTCAAGCTTCCTGGTTTCTGAACAGGATGCGCTTCGCCCCCCCTCTCGAACGTCTCATCGCGCTCCTTAAGAAGCTCCCGGGGATCGGCGCCAAGTCGGCCCAGCGGCTCTCCTTTTACATCCTCGGCGCCTCCCGCGACGAGGTGCGCGCCCTCGCCGACGCGATCCTCGACGTCAAGGAATCGATCAGGCTCTGCTCGACGTGCTACAACATCACCGAGTCTGACCCCTGCCTCATCTGCTCCGACGCGGGGCGCGACCGCACCTCGATCTGCGTCACCGAGGAGCCCCACAATATCGTGGTGATCGAAAAGTCGGGCATGTTCCGCGGCCTCTACCACATCCTGCATGGGGCGCTCGCACCACTGCGTGGCGTCGGTCCGGACGACCTGAAGATCGCGCCGCTTCTGGAGCGACTCAAGGACGGTTCGGTCCAGGAGGTGATCCTGGCGACCAACCCCAACATCGAGGGGGAGGCGACGGCGGTCTATCTGTCGCGCCTGCTCAAACCGCTTGGCGTGCGCGTGACGCGGATCGCCCTCGGGCTCCCCGTCGGCTCGGAGCTGGAGTACGCCGACGAGGTCACGGTCGGGAAGGCGATCGAGGGGCGCCGGGAACTCTAATGAAACGGTTCCGCCGGCGAGAGGAGGAGCGTTGAAGCCCGGCATCAAGCAGGGGCTGTTCCTGCGCATCGAGGAGTTCGCGCGCCAGCGCTACGGACTCGTCTTCCTCATCAC
>JAPUIN010000192.1 GCA_027297005.1 Acidobacteriota bacterium | reverse complement strand
CAGCCACGGTCACCCTTAACGGTAGAAATGCCACAACTCCGAGGACCGTAAATTCCTCTGTGGCGCGTGCGTGTCGGTCTGCCTATCCGGGCTGATGAGTGGCGACGGCAGACCCAGTGCTTTCCACTCCAAAACGAACTCTATATTATCGTCGTGCCGAAGTACAGCGCAGGACGGTCGCCAATGGTCCTCAACGCGCGCCGTTCCCAGGCACGGTCCTGGGCACAGTCAGGCATGGTGTTCTATGTGTGGGGATGTATCGCGGGAGCCAGAACAGGCGTAAATAGCGGTGTGGCAGGGGCTTACCAACCACCGATAATGATCACGACGCGGATTCCTTGACTCGCAAAACGCGCGTAGATTAGCATAGTCGCTTCACTCTTGGGGGCGCAGATCGCCCGATGACACCAACGCAGCACCGCGTGATCGCGACCATCCCTCTCGCAATTCTCCTTGCGATCTCCCATGCAGGTTTCGTCCGCTCCAGTCCCCTCCGTTCCGGAGAATCCACAGAGACCGGCTCGGGCCAGGCCGGATCGCGCCATCCCCTCGAAACCGTCGTGGGCGCGATCGAGAAGGCTTTCACTCACAACGACGCCCGACTTCTGCGCTCCGCTCTTCCGAACCGGGGCAAGGTATACCTCTCGACCCGGACGCTCGGGATCGAGGACGGCTACTACGGGCCGGACCAGCTGGTGGCACTCCTCGACAGAATTTTTCACCTGCGCCCGACGCGTCGCTTCACATGGGAGCCGCCGCGCACCCTGCCGTCCGGTCAACCCGTCTCGCTCACCGCGGTATGGCGCTACCGCCCGAAGGATGGTTCGATCTCTTCGATTCGTCTGAAATTCATTGTGGCGCCGGGGAATTCCGGCTGGTCGGTGCGTAAGATCCGCGAGTCGAAGTAGCGCCGTGCTCACCGCATCGATCGCCGTTCTCGAGTGCACCGCATTCCTGATCCTCTGGATCGACCTCACAGCCGGCCTGTCGATCCTGTCCGGCCCGGCGCGCGCCAGCCTGGCCCTCCTCTGCGCCGCCGGGGCCTGGATTCTGGTCCGCCATCGCCGATGGGACGCCGTGCGGCACGGCGCCGCCGCCGCGTTAATCGCCCTCGCCTGTGGCGTGTTCTTCATGTCCCTAGGAGGTCTCCTGCGGGATCTCGCGGTGCACCGCATCGCCTCAACCTGGGCCGAGGGAGGACGATCGCGTCTCGAGGCTCGTGCCCAGCTCATGCAGAACGATTTTCGCTGGCTGCTCCAGGAGATGTCACGATCGATCGAGATTATTTCGATCCCCATGTCAGCCGATCGAGACGACGCGTTCATGGCCCTGGCGCTCGCACGCGGCTCGAGCAGGCTCCCCTACGGACGACTGGGGCTGTCTCTGTACGATCGGGAGAGCGAACTTGTGGCCTGGGACGGCTCCGGGGATCAACCGCTCGTCATCAATGATGATGAAGACGACGAGGGGGAAGTCACTTATCGGATCAGCTTCGCCCGGCGATTATGGCTGAACGCCATCTCCCCGGCACGGGCGGACGGAACGCGACTGGTCGCCACCCTTTCGATCGCCGCCGGATCTCCGGCGGTGGACAGACCCGATCTGAGCTTCCTCCCCGGCTGGGAGCGCGCCGCGCCGGGGGAGGTTCACTTCGAGGTATCGCATGGAGAGGACGGCGCATTGACCGGCTTGTTCGAGCGGGTGGACGATCGCCATTGGAGCCTGCTTCGAGACACGTCGATCTCGACCCTCTCGTTTCCGCTTCGCGACCCCGCCGGGCGACAACTGGGAGATGTGCGATTGATCGATCGCAGTCCCGAGGCGGCCGCCGATGGGTGGACCGCCGCCGCTCGCGCCATCGTCGCGCTCGTCTCAGCCGCCACCATCCTCGCGATCGTGCTGCTGCTGCACTCGAGCGGTCGGCCCCGGTCGATCGCGGCCCGCGCCCTTGTCGCCAGTATCGCACTCTGGGGGGTCCGCTGGGCTCTGCTCCTCACCGCGTCCTCCTCCGACCTGCCGGATCGCCCCCTTTTCGACATGTCGTTATTCTCATCGTCGGTGGTGCCGGGGCTCATGCGCACCCCTCTCGATCTGCTCTTGACGGCAGTGACCTTTCTGATTCAGGTCGTTATTGTCCGGAGCGCCGTGATCGGCGTGGCCGGGCCCCGGAATCCCGGAGGGCGAACCGCGCTCGGTCGCGCCTCCCTGATCGCAGCCATTCTCCTCTCTCCGATCGCGTGGATCGCGATCCACCGGTTTCTCGATCGGCTGGTCCTCGACGCGCGCATCGATCTCAGCCGCATCATCCTCGATCAACACCTGCTACCACGCCTGGCCCTTCAGGCATCGATCGTTGCGACCATCATGGCGGCCGGTCTGGCGCTCATGACCCTGGCAGCCTTCGCCCTGCGCCTGCTGCACTCCGCCTCCGGTGAGACCATCCCCCACTGGATCAACAGGCTTCTTCCGGGATCGGTTCCCACCGCCCTCCGGTGGGGAGGCGGACTCCTCGTGCTCACACTGCTCTACGTGCCGTTCCTCCATCACGCTTATGACCGCCTGCGCGGGGAGTTCTTCGAACACGAACTGATGCCGGAGCTGATCGATCAACGCGGTATCCGTTCACGAATTCTTCGGGACGCGCTCGACGTCGCCTCACGCGGGGATTTCGCCGCCGCCGCCACCTTCGCCCGTGACGCCGGGGGCAGTTCATCATCGGTGGCGCTCCGCCTCTGGACGATGACCCCGCTGGCGGATCGCGCGCTGGCCTCGTCGCTACAGCTTTTCGATGAGGGTGGCACACGGCTCGGTCGCTTCGCCGTCGATTTCGCTCCGATGCTCGAGATCCCGTTCAGCGCGGCGGCCGAGGCAGCGGGGGGTGAGGTGGTGATCGTCTCACCCTACCAGCAGGCCACGGTCCGCAAGACGATACTGTTCGGAGCGCGGTGGCTGCGTCCGGCGCGGCGGCCGCCGCTGCTGGTGGTCATCTCGGTGGTCGATGATCACGATAACCTGCCGATCCTGGGAAGCAATTCACCGTTTCTGCGCGCCATTCGAGGCCGCGGACTGCCGGACTCGAATCCCGAGCTGCTCAGATTCCGTCCACTGATCGCCGTCTTCGGTCCTCAGCTCGAACGCCTCCACGCATCGGGAGGGGAGATCCCTCCGCCCGGCCCGGAGATCCTCGATCGGCTGCGCACAGCCGGCATGGCGTGGGGCCACCACGACGTCGGCGACGGCCCGGCCCGCATCCTGTACGCGACGAAGGGGGATCTCACCTATGCGCTCGCCAGACCCCATCCCGGACCGCTGGGGCTGCTGGCGACCTTTCTCCGCCACCTCATCCAGAACGGTCTGCTCGGCGTAAGCCTGCTCCTCCTCATCGGTATCGGCCGCGGACCCGGACATTCACAACGGGAGAGGGCACCAGGGCGCGGACGATTCTTCCGGCGACTCGTCATCGTTTTTCTCCTGACCGCCCTCGCTCCACTGCTGGCGCTGGCGACCTTCGTGGCGCGGATCAGTGCCCGCGAGGCTTCGGAGCAGGTGATCACCGCGGGGCTCAGTTCTCTCCAGATGGCCCGTCGCGTGGCCGAGGATTAC